>NZ_NFUX01000081.1:0-29627 GCF_002264385.1 Paenibacillus sp. VTT E-133280 | reverse complement strand
ATGTACTCAGCTTGTAACTCTACCTCCAAGGACGACTTCAGGCGTTTTTCTTGTTGAGTTGAGGCTTATTAGAACGAGTATAACAATTGTTCGCATGAAAAAAAACTATTGTACGGTTTGGTTAGGCGTCTGTAATATGTTACGGACAGGGAGCAGAGAATGATGGTGTAGCAGAATAAATTGAATTTGCGGAATGGGGACTCTTGAGTCCTGAGCGATCTGCGGAGGCGAATATGAGGATGCGCAGACTTTTCGGACTGCATTGCAGCTATTTGAGCTTTTTAGTGCTTATTTTAGCGGTATCGGACTGCATAGCCATAGCTCTTATTTCCACAATTTCTATTAAAAATAGGGTGTATTTGCGTGAATAGGTGCAACTGAGTCCGATAGTGTAGCAAAATAGCCTGAAATTGCGAAATTAGGGCTCCTTAGTCCGTACGATCTGCGATGACGAGGAAGATTCATAGAGCGGAAAAGCATCGCCTTTTATAAGAATACATTGCGGCAGTTTGATGTATATCTACAGTTTTTTATGCTAAAATAGACGCAATTCTGCTTGCCATACTTTTGCTTTGGCGAGGAGGATCATAGGGTGTGGCATTGGTGAATGGGAAGGGGGCTGCGTATATGGGGATGATGTCCTGGCTGGTTGAGCAGCGAATTCAAGAATCTATGCGTAATGGGGAATTTCGAGATTTACCTGGGCATGGCAAGCCACTGGAGCTTGAGGATTTATCGGGCGTGCCAGAAGAATTGCGCATGTCGTTCAAAATTATGAAGAATTCCGGGCTGGTGCCCGAGGAAGTATCATTGCGTGCAGAATGCGTTACCCTCGAAGGGCTGCTCGCTGCCTGCCACAATAGCGGAGGTATTGAAACTAGTGAAGGCAAGGCAATCCGGGCAAAATTGTCATTGAAAAGGCTGCGTCTGCAAGAGCTTCTGCGTGAACGAGGCTTAGATAGTAATTCTGCTTTTATGGAATACAGTGTTCAAATACACGAACAGATAATTAGGGAAGAAGAATAACGATTATTAGGGTTCTTTTGTTTGGACATGAGGATAAATAGTATGATATAAAGGCATCTCTAAGTCGGTTTAGACGAAAGAGTTGCCTTTTTGCGTACTTCGCTTCATAAGTGTATTCTCATCTTGCTTGCTTGAAATATACCCATTCTGGATCACCATCGTCTAAATTCTCAATGATTCCGCTTCTTACAAATCCTAGAGAAAGACACACTTGCTGCATGATCGTATTGGACTCATTGGTGGAAGTAAACAGCTTTGGGGTTGGAGAATGTTCTTCAATGTAACGAATAAGTGCACCGGCAATGCCAAGACGTCTGAAATTAGGATTCACAATTACGAGCTGAATAAAACAGCATTCGAAAAAAGTGGTATCGTAACAAGCATAACCGACAGGCTCACGGTTAATCGAAGCTACAACACATTGCTCGTTTAGAATGTATTGCTCGATTTTAGGTTTGCGATTTTCGCTGCCAATGACCATGCTATCGATCTTGCTGAGTATAGATAAATCTGAAATAGCGGCAGTAGTTGTAGTTACAAGCATTTTAGAAAGCCTCCTTTTCTATAATATAAGAAAGTTATACTTGAAATGGTAAGTGCAGTTTATCTTGATCTTTGAAGTTTTTTCGCACATGATAAATAGGGTTTAGACCACATCAAAGGAAATCATAACATATTATTACAAACGATGGAGAGATACAATGAAACAGCTTCCAATTTTACAGGTGCTTCCAGACCTTAAAAACATACTTAGCTCCTCACCGGCGGCTGTTCTGATTGCAGAACCCGGTGCGGGCAAAACAACAGGAACGCCTCCGGCATTTCTGGACGAGCCATGGATGGCTGGTAAAAGCATTCTTATGCTAGAGCCCAGAAGACTTGCTGCAAGATCAGCTGCAACTTACATGGCGTCCTGCCTTGGAGAAAGTGTTGGACAGACGGTAGGTTATCGGATGCGGAACGACACTAAGGTAGGCAAGCATACACGAATTGTTGTAGTGACTGAAGGTGTCTTAACGAGGATGCTTCAGAGTGATCCATCACTAGGGGATGTGGGTCTGATTATTTTTGATGAGTTCCATGAGCGTAGTCTACATGCGGATCTGGGACTAGCTCTGGCGCTGGAAGCGCAGGCAGTGCTGCGTGATGATCTTCGGATTCTGATTATGTCAGCAACATTGGATAGTAAACGGGTCTCGGTTATGTTGGGCGATGCGCCAGTCGTTGATTGTCCGGGACGAACCTATCCGGTGGAAACTATCTATACCCCAACTACAGGGAATCTTCCAATTGAAAAATCGGCCACAGCCGTAGTGAGACGTGCGCTTGCTGAACAGCCGGGAGATATTCTTGTATTCTTGCCGGGTGAACGAGAGATTCGCAGAACCCAAAATGAGCTGGAACAGGGTAAGCTTTCGGATGGGGTCGTACTTCGCCCTTTGTATGGACAATTACCACAGGTTATGCAGGATGCTGCAGTGGCTCCGTCTAAAGAAGGTGAACGTAAAGTCGTGCTAGCGACCTCCATTGCAGAGACAAGCTTGACGATTGAAGGTGTGCGAACGGTAATTGATACAGGGCTGCGTCGCACGCAGATTTTCTCTCCGCGTACGGGAATGCCAAGTCTTACAACGGTTCCGGTATCGAAAGCCTCTGCCGATCAGCGGCGTGGACGGGCCGGGCGGACAGCTCCGGGCGTATGCTACAGGCTGTGGAGTCAGGAGGAACATAATCGCCTTCCGGATGACAATGTGCCGGAGATTATGGAGACGGATCTTGCGCAGCTCGCTTTGGAGCTGGCGCTGTGGGGCGTGCGCGATCCTGCCGCGCTAGCTTGGCTTGACGCGCCGCCCGCTGCGCCCTATGCGCAGGGCACCGCGTTACTGCGCCAGCTCGGCGCGCTGGATGCCGGCGGCGCCATCACGCCGCACGGCCGCAGCATGGCCGCGCTTGGCGCGCATCCGCGAGCCGCGCATATGCTGCTGCGCGCGGCAGAGCTTGGCGCAGCACCGCTCGCCTGCCGGCTGGCGGCGCTGCTGCAAGAGCGGGACCTGTTCAAGGGTCCCGCGGCACAAGATTGCGACCTCACGCTCCGCGTAGAGGCGCTGCTCCGGTTCGAGCGCTCCGCCGATACGGGCGGAGCGGACCCTGCGGCTCTGCGCGCGGTGGTGCGCGAGAGCCGCAATTTCCTGGCGCAGCTGCAAGCAGCGCCGGTCGGGACCGTGAACGACATCAGCCCCTGCGGGCTGCTTCTGTCGTTCGCCTATCCCGACCGTATCGGGCAGAAACGCGGTGATGGCGCGTTTCTGCTATCCGCCGGTCGTGGCGTGGCCATGCGGGAAGGGCAACCTCTGGCCCGATCCGCTTATATTGTGGCTGCATCTGTTGACGATCGAGCCACACAAGGCGCAATCTTGCTGGCAGCTGAGCTAGAAGAAGGACAACTGCTTAAATATCATGCAGATCACATCATAGAGGATTCTGACGTGTATTGGGATAAAGAAAGTGGAAGCGTGAAAAAACGCCGCCAAACGATGCTTGGCGCTCTTGTCTTAAAAGAAACGTCACATGAAAGACCCTCCGCAGAAGAAACAGCGAAAGTACTGCTAAGTGTAATCGCAGAGGATGGGATTGATATCTTACCGTGGGAAAAGGGAACCCTGCAGCTTCGTGAGCGGTTAATGTTTATGCATGCCTTACGTTCAGATTGGCCGGATGTCTCAGATGAATCATTAATTGAGACGCTGAATGAATGGCTATTACCTTATATTCAGGGTATGCGGAACTTGCGCGATCTTCAGCGAATCCCGTTATCCCGGGCGCTTGAGGGGCTGCTGGACTGGAATCAGCGACAGTTTCTTGAACAGGAAGCACCGACACATATAACAGTTCCTAGTGGTTCGCGTGTGCCGGTGGACTATGCTAATCCAGCTGCTCCCGTACTGGCTGTGCGTTTGCAAGAGATGTTTGGACAGTTAGACACCCCTAGAATTGGAGGGGGGAAGGTACCTGTTTTGCTTCATCTTTTGTCACCGGCAAGAAGACCGATGCAGGTGACTTCTGACCTTGCAAGCTTTTGGCGTGGCACTTATTTTGAGGTTAAAAAGGATCTAAAAGGACGGTATCCTAAGCATTATTGGCCAGACGACCCTTTGCAAGCTATTCCGACCCATCGAACACGTCCCAAGAAATAATATGGTTATTCGTGCACTTGAATTTTAAATTAGATGTTTTGACTTCAGCTTACAGGGTAATTAACTAGCGAAGACAATTACTAAGGAGGGCTTCAAGTGACTAAAAAAATCGTAGGTATCTTTGATACAGAACAAGAAGCAACCAGAGCCATTGAAGGACTTCACAATCAAGGGTTCAGTAATGATGAAATATCAGTAATCACACGTGATCGCGATGAGCTAAGACATATTTCGGATGATACAGGTACAAAAGCTCCCGAAGGAGTGGCAACAGGTGCTGCTACGGGCGGCGTATTAGGTGGTGTTACCGGACTTCTAGCAGGTATCGGAGCGCTCGCCATTCCGGGCATTGGTCCTATTCTGGCAGCGGGACCTATTGTGGCAACATTAACAGGTGCAGCCGTCGGTGCAGGTGCAGGTGGCTTAGTTGGCGGCCTGATCGGTCTTGGCATTCCTGAGGATGAGGCAAAAGAATACGAAGGATACGTAGAAAGTGGCAAGATCCTTGTGCTTGTTGAGGATAATGGACGAGGGTATCAAGCGCATGATGTGTTCCGAGACAATCGCTCACTAAATGCTCAGCGTTACGAAGGCGTCTATAACGAAGATACTCGTCTAGGTAATTCAATGGCTAACAGAGCAGACCGAACGGCTGAAGTTTATAACCGCGATAAAATCTAAAATGTTAATCGGTCTACTTTTACTATGAACAATCCATTAAAGACTGCACCTCCTAGCGATAAGCTGTGAGGTGCAGTCTTTGTTATACATGTGGTATGATATGGATAATAATCCAAATTATATTTGGATATTTGAGAAATAACTGAAAAATGCACAATGCTGATACCATGGCAGTCATTTCTGATGTACATAGCAGTGTTTATACTTTAGAGGCTGTTCTGAAGGAGGGCTTAAATGAAGATATTTGTAGCCGGTGCAGCGGGCGTGATAGGACGGCTATTGCTACCTAAGTTATTTGAAGCGGGGCATGAGGTTGTCGGAATGACCCATAAGGAAGAAAATAGAGCATTTATTGAGAAATGTGGAGCACAGGCGGTAATCGCGGATGTTTTCGATCGAGAGGCCATATTTACGTCCATTCACAAAGCACAGCCAGAAGTGGTTATTCATCAGCTAACTTCACTAAGTCAGCGGAATTTCTCAGATAATTCCAGGATAAGAATAGAAGGAACACGAAATATTGTGGATGCATCCCTTGCAGCTGGCGTGGAACAAATTATTGCACAAAGTATTTCATGGGCTTATGAAGCTGGAGAGGAGCCAGCTACGGAGGAAACTCCATTAGATCTTAAGGCTTTAGAGCCTCGGAGAAGAACGATTGAAGGTATATACTCACTAGAGAAAGCAGTTGCCGAGATCCCAAATCATGTGATCTTGCGGTATGGAATGTTGTACGGCCAAGGAACATGGTATGACACTAATGGCTATATGGCAGAGGAAATTCGTCAAGGACGAGTGACAGCGACAGATGCAGTTGTATCATTCCTACATGTGGAGGATGCAGCTAACGCAGCGGTGCTTGCTCTGAACTGGCCTTCAGGCCCTGTGAACATCGTAGACGACGAGCCTGCTAAAGGATTGGATTGGTTATCAGCTTATTCAGATACCATAGATGCTCCTGCTCCTAATGTTCAAGAAGGCAGAGAAGGATGGGAACGGGGAGCCTCCAATACGAAAGCCCGAATGGATTACGAATGGAGTCCACTGTACCGGTCATGGAGGTCAGGATTTGCTCGGAGCTTGAATGTCCAGAGTGAATGAATTCAGCTACTGAAAGGAAGTGCAGTATGAGTTTACTTCTTGTGATTTTGTTCTTTATTGGTTTAATCATGATGATTAGCAATCAATATGCGATGATCAAGAAAATGGACGAAATGAATGAGTCACTAAGTGAAATTAATAATAAACTTGGTTAGCTAATGTTGAAAAGGAGTGATGACGTGGGGGTAATAAAAAATTTCTCTCTAGTGGTCGTGAATTTAATCGCGGATCTATGGTTTGGAATCGTACGAAAACCCGAATTTTATGATAATCACACGGTTACTACAACAAAGAGAGGGTATGTCCTATTTGTAACGTTAGCAGGTATTATCGCTGTGGGAACCGCCATTTGGCTATGCTCTAGAATTTATTAAGGAGAAGACTGCCAATAGGCGGTCTTTTTTTCATATTGGACGTCAGCATGCATGACTCGACAAACGGTTAAGTGAGGCTAGACGAACGAATCGAGTCGGCATTTTGTTACTACTTGCCGTGTCTTATGAAATTCAAAGTAAGGATAGTCAGGTTTAGAAAGGAACCTTGAGCTTGCTGAGTTAGTTTGCGTTTGTGCTCTCTAGAAAACTGTAAAGATTAATATATAAGTGTTTATTACCAATCATTTACTTTAAGAAGTGATACTATAGATGATAGAAGGTGAAGTAGCAGCGAGGAGGAATTGTACATGCAATTAATGGGATGGTCTGAGGATGAAATATCGTATGAGCTAAGTAATCATTATTCAATTCGTAAGGCTGAATCGGAAGAGTGGGGAGTGTATTGCTCCATTTATTACAATATTCAGTATATTGGATTTTTTAGAGAAGATGGGTTCAATTCTGCCCAAAAGAATGCTTTTTGGATCTATAAAGGGGAGGCGAAAATAGGTGGAGTAAGGATGTCACCTAATCGGATTTATCATTTGTTTGTTATTCCACCTTTTAACGATACATTTGTGGTGCTTAAACTGCTAAAAAAGCTTTTGATATATTGGTCTGACCGAACGGAGCCTATAAAAACCTTCGAGGTTCTACCGGATCAAGTTCATTTATTTGCGCGGGCAGGATTTTGGCCTGATGAGTTCAGATGTCGCTGGATGCAGCGTCCTACAGATCATTTCGAGGTGGAATGGAACGAAGAATTTAGAATTGAAAGTCCACAGATCGAAGATGATGGAAAAGGTACTAGACGGTTTATTCTTGAAGATCAGATCGCCGAATGTAGCTACGCTAGCTTTGCCGGAAGCCTCGAAGCGACTAGAAGAAAGCAATTCTCCTTTGAAGATTTTATTCCAAGTGAAGAACCGAATTATACGAATGAAGCATTACTTACCGCGTCAACGCTTGTGTATGATAGGAAATCAGGACAGTTAATTGCGAATTGTCTCTTGGGCTTACAAGGAGATTATGCAGCAGTTTATAGTATTGGTGTAATGCCCGGTTATAGAGGCAAAGGGATAGCGACACTGATGTTGAAAAGAGGACTAAGTCTCCTTAAAGATAAGTATCCATTCCTTAGATTATATGTCATGGAAGGTAATGATGCGGAGTCTGTCTATACAAATCTAGGATTTGTTCAAGGAGTACAAGAGATACAGAGCATGTATATTCCCGTGAACGATCAAGCATAAACGTTTTCGGTATCCATATAAGGGCGGTAAGCGTTTAAGCGAGTATAGCGGGGAATATATACTTTCTAAAATTTTAAAAAAGGGCTACCGGATGGCAGCCTTCTTCATCCTATCTAGGCATGTGAGGTTATGGGAAACATGAAATGTTTAGGTAGTTCTTTTAAAAGTGGACGAACAAATAACGTATCCTCACTCTGGGGGATTAATTCTGTTTCCATATGCTCTAGTGCATAATCTGGGGTGAAATAAAAATGGATAATTTCAGTTTCAGGAAAAATAATGCTATTCAATATCGCTTCGATATCCAGACTTGTTGTACTAATTATATCAAAAATATGAAGCTGATGACCCTCATGTTTAAAGATCACTACAACGTCAGCTTCTTCAATATAATAAAAGGAATCATGAAAAGGAAGGATGAAATAAAACAGCAGCTGATGTTCATTGTTTACAACGCTGAGTATAGTGGATACCGGTACTTTTCCTTCAGCGAATTTTTTTATCATGATGAGATCAACGGAGCTATTCATAGATAAGGGACGCACAGAGAAGGTTTTAGACGTTTGATTTCTAAGATTGGAAGCGTTAATCGAAAAACTGCTTTCTTGCATGCGTTCAAATCCGAATTTGGGATAAAAATCCAAAGCGCTGTCGTTTGCAAATAAGTAGATGAAGTCATATTCCTGTTCGTACTTCGCGATAATATGATCTATTAATTTCCTGGATAATCCTTGCATGCGATAATCAGGATGTGTCATTACAGTGCCAATTTGGATGGCATTATACTCTTTTTGATTTAATATAATCGTCATTTTGTTTATGGATGCATTTGCGATCACTTGGTCCCCATCGATATAGGAATAACAGATATACTTGTCATTCCAGCCTCCTTGTTCATACCATGGCGAAAAATCAATCCCGAAGATAGATTTAGCTAATATATTAAAGCTTTCTTTATATTTTTTGATATGCTTATAATCACTGACCAATTGGTAATCGCTCATAAGTAAGCCTCTTTTCCAAAGTGTTTTTCGTAGTCACGTTTAATGGTTATATCTTACTACACCGTTCTAAAGTAATGTTTATTATAAAAAAACAATCCCGAAATGATTTGGAGGCTAGAAAATGAGAGAGATAGATTATAGTAATTATTACTGGAAAGACGAGAAAATCAGATTACGGTCAATTCAAGAAGGGGATTGGGAAGGCTATTATACGAATCGTTTCGATACTCCAGCGCGGCGACTCTTACAGTGTGCTGTAGAACTACCACCCACCATTGCCGAAGCTAAAAATTTTGCGGAGACTTACGCTGAGTTCTCATCAGATAGACTAATGTTTACGATCGAAGATTTGCATGGTGAAAATGTTGGAGGCGTAAATCTGAATAGCATTGACGAGAAAAATGGTACGTTCAGCATTGGCGTGCAGGTGGATAAAGATCATCGAGGGAAAGGGTATGGAACGAGAGCTATAACCATTCTCTTAAAGTATGCTTTTTTTGAGCGACGACTAAATAAATTTAATGAATGTGCGCTTGAAGGCAACGAAGGTTCAATAGGGATGTTAAAGAAAGTCGGCTGCGTGCAAGAGGGTGTGCGGCGGAAAGTTATTTACACGAACGGACGATATTATGATTTGATATTGTTTGGATTGACGAAGGAAGAATTTATGGAGAAAAACGCGATGAATTAGAGAGCGTAGTTTCGGACTCAGTTGCAGCTATTCCTTAAGAATAGCTGTATTTTTGTTGCTTTTTATGTCAATAGCGTCAGTGGATTCCGTTAGCAATCTAAAAGGGGTGTAAAACAGCGTTTAGGATCAGCTGGGTCCGATGGCAGTTACGTACGAGCAAAACGGATCAAACCCAAGAAAATTTAGATAAATTAAGGTATACAACCATGTACAACCAAATAATTCTGTACTTTCATCATATGAAAAATTCACAATAGAAAATCACAAAAAACATCTCTATCTAGTTACTTTCATAAAATTCATCATCTATCCCTATTAAATTTCTATACAAATCGGAAAAAGTGGACCCACTACCACATTTCAGGTTGTGAAAGTTGGAAAATAGTGCTTATACTAGAGTTATAGAAGGTAAGATTAACCAAAAAAACACAACATGAGGAGGGCTTATATGGCGTTTATGATTGCTCAACGGGCTTTTATCAAGGTGTATCTTATAACAATGGTAGAACAACATCGCGGGTATGGATACCAAATGCTTGAGGATTTACGTCGAGATTTCAAGGCACATGGCTATTCCCCCCCACAGAGCGAAATTTATCGCGCGCTGCATGAGCTGGTACAGCAAGGGATTTTATATCGTACTAAACAGCTAAAAGGGAATGACCCGAAGGTGGATTTTCAAGAAATTGTCTTATATCATTTTACTTCTGATGGTGAAGAGAAAGCGAAGCTATATAAGAAGCAGGTGAAGACGGATCTTGACCGCTGTCTAGGTATTTTGAACAAGGCGGTTGCGGATAACTTCTAGAACTGGAACTATAGTTATATTTTCAGGATGCTCTCACCCTGTTATAATGGTTACTGCCGGATAATTGCAGTATATACTTGGAGGTAACAAATGATGGATGAACATATGAAACGTCGATTGGACAAACAACGTAAGCTATTCAGCCAACTTGGCATCACACTAGATGCTCTAACCATACATGAAAAAGAATTCAGTATGAAGCTTCGTGGTTACGATGCGGAGGAAGTGGATACATTTTTAGATAGCGTAATCAAGGATTACGAACGTTTTTATGCCACAATTGCTGATCTGATGGATAAATGGCAGGAGCAGCAAATAGAGATGCGCGAATTAAAATCAGAAACCAAAGCCACAGAGGTTATTCAGGTCCCAGTACTTCGAGGCATCGACCCAAAGGACTTAGAAGAGGTCATTCTAAAACTGGAAACCAATGTTCGTCAGCTTAAAGATAAGCTTCCCCAAATCGAAAGCTATTTATAAGTCAAGAATTTTGAGTTCAGGAGCTGCGCTTGACATTTATAAATTTACCATTGACGAGTTAGCAGTTCATGATTTATGATATGTTCATAAATGATCATTTATATTTTAGTGGCGTGTTACCGTTAAGGGCATGAGCCAAGGATTGTCTTCATCTCGATGAGACATTTCTTGGCTTTTTTTGTTCCTAATTGACGATAATATGGGAAAGGAGTGATGAGCTTGTCGCGGGAGATCGAGCAATTTCAAGTACAGCGTGTGATTGGGAACAACGTTGTAATGGTTCAGGGAAGCAAGAACGGCAAGGAATATGTCATCATCGGTAAAGGCATTGGTTTTGCTGTGAAAGGTTCAGGTGTAATTGAAGGAAACGATCCTCGTATTGAGAAATTGTTTCGTCTAGAAGACCGCGAATCCTGGAGTCAGTATCAAATATTGCTGGAAGACATAGATCCCAAAGTGATGAGTATAACTGATGAAATAATTGCTGATATCCAAAGTCAATTTCCTGACAAATTAAACGACAAGATTTATTTGGCACTCCCGAGCCACATTCAATTCACCATTTACCGTCTGCGCAACGGGATGGATATTATTAATCCTTTTTTACAAGAAACTAAGATGTCTTTTCCGAAGGAATTTGATATCGCTTACAAGGCATCAGAGAAGATCAACGCTGAATTTCAGGTGCAAATTCCCGAAGATGAGGTTGGATTTCTAACTTATCATGTGTACTCCGCAGTTAACAATGTATCGGTGGGTCAGTTAGTAAAAGCATCTAATATTGTAAGTGAACTTCTGGATATGATACAGCAAGAACGGAATATAACTTTTGAGCATGGCAGTATGAATCATATTCGATTAATGATCCATTTACGGTTTTCACTGGAACGTATTTTAAAAGGATCACTAATAGATAATCCTTTTGTGAAACATATTAAGAAGGAATACAAAGAAGAATACAAGTTATCTCAAAAGCTCGGTAAAGTGATGCAAAAATCTCTTGGTGTAGATATCCCGGAAGAAGAGCTGTGTTTCCTGGCAATGCACTTACACCGATTATTTCAGACTTTAGTGAAGCAAAACTAACATCTTTAGAGGAGTGGAGCATATGTTTTCCAAATGGAAATCAAAAAAAGAAGAGAAACATACTGGACATACAATCGAAATCATGGCACCTATCAGCGGAGAGGCAGTTTCATTAACTGAGGTTCCGGATGAAACCTTTGCTGGTGGTCATATGGGTAGCGGAGTTGCAATCAGACCTTCCGAAGGAATACTAAAAGCTCCTTTTGATGGCACGGTTGCTCATATCGTGAAATCGAGTCATGCAGTTATTCTGGAACATTCCTCCGGTGTGCAATTGCTGTTACATATCGGAATCGATACTGTCAGTCTTAAGGGCAACGGATTTGTCAGTCATATTGCCTCTGGAGATCAAGTGAAGGCAGGTCAAACCTTAATCGAATTTGATCTGGATGTTATTCGCGCAGCAGGCTGTGACACAATTTCGCCTGTAATCGTGACTAGTACGGAGGAAACACCACCTCAAGTGAACGGACATTATGGTCAGGTTACAGCAGGACAGGATCTGATTCTTACAGTGGCTTCAAAGTAATAGGCTGATAGAGCATTACTACTATTGAATCGAAAGGATGATATTGTTATGTTGGCTTTTCTACAAAAATTAGGTAAGTCGCTTATGCTTCCGGTAGCAACTTTGCCTGCGGCAGGTATTCTTCAAGGAATTGGATTGCTTGATTATGAAAAAGATTTGCATCTAGGATCAACTGTCGGGGGATTCTTGAATCAATATTTTGTTCCATTTCTAAACGCCGGTGCGGGTGCTATCTTCGGAAACCTTGCTTTGATCTTCGCGGTAGGGGTCGCCATTGGATTTGCCAAGGACGCCGTAGCAGCTTTGTCAGCAGTAATTGCATATATGGTTCTGACTAAGATACTAGCTGTCGTACCCCTTCAATTTTCCTTCATCAATGATGATGTAGTATTGAATATGGGTGTGCTTGGAGGTATATTTGCTGGTGGCTGGGCAGCATTCCTATATAAGAGATATCATAATATTAAAATGCCAGATTGGCTTGGTTTCTTTGCTGGTAAACGTTTTGTTCCAATCATTACAGCAGCTTCCACAATGGTCCTTGCAGTATTAGTAGGGATGGTCTGGAGCCCTATACAAGATGTAATTAGTGATTTCGGTAACTGGGTTGTATCTTTGGGAGCAGTAGGAGCGTTCTTCTTTGGTACAGCTAACCGCTTATTGATTCCGATTGGACTTCACCACGTGCTTAATTCTATTGCTTGGTTCCAAATTGGTGACTTTACAAATGCAGCGGGTGAATTGGTACATGGTGATTTGTATCGCTTCTTCGCTGGAGATAAGACAGCTGGGATGTTTATGACTGGCTTCTTCCCAATCATGATGTTTGCGCTTCCAGGGGCAGCGCTTGCATTTATTCATACAGCTAAACCCGAAAAACGTAAAATGGTTGCTTCCATCTTCGTCGGTTCTGCCATTGCTTCTTTCTTAACAGGGATCACAGAACCACTTGAGTTCTCCTTTATGTTCTTGGCACCAGTTTTGTACGTAGTGCATGCTTTACTAACTGGTTTCTCAATGGCCTTAATGTATATTCTAGATGTTAAGCTTGGTTTCAGCTTCTCTGCTGGTTTGATTGACTACCTGGTGAACATGAAACTATCCACCAATGCATGGATTCTTATCCCTGTAGGTCTGTGCTTCTTCGTTCTGTACTACGTGTTATTCCGCTTTATCATCACGAAGTTCAAGCTTAAGACACCTGGACGTGAGGATGATGATGATGATGCGCTTGTAGCACCAACTGGAGGTAACGCAACGGGTTCAGCTGCTTCTTCCAAGGCTGCTCAAATTCTTGAGCACATCGGAGGACCTTCAAACATCGAAAATATCGATGCTTGTATTACACGCCTACGACTGATCGTTAAAGACGAAAAAGCTGTTAAAGATTCTGCACTGAAACAACTTGGAGCTTCTGGTGTGATGAGACTTGGTCAAGGTGCTGTGCAAATCGTATTTGGTCCGAAATCGGAGCAATACAAAGAGGAAATCGAGAAGTTACTATAACTTAACGTACTCCGTTTAAATTTAATTAGTAAGGGCTAGTCCGCATACTAGCCCTTGCTTTTTTGTATTATCAGGGGGATAAAGTGTTGCAATATACACAATACCTAGTATAATACTTGGTATAACCTTACAAAGGAGTCGGTACATATGTCAGTCGACGATTATCTGGACCTTTTAAATTATGCCAAAGCAATTAACGATGGACAGTGGCAGGCTGACATCATAGAGAGTTTAAAGAATCTTAACACAGTAGCGGAAGAACCTCAGGTTCAAGAAGAAAGTGTGATAGAATTATGGTCACAGTTTGATTCCGTTAACATATTGATCATGAAGTTGTTTGAGAAGCTGCGTAAGAATGAAGAATCAGATGAAGTGTTACATTGGAAAGAACAGCTTCTAGAGCTTAAGCTGGAGCGGAGTATTTTATCCAAGAAGATTCTTAATCGGTATATTCGAATTCGATAATTGGGATCAAAATAGAGTTGTAAGAGAAATAATGAAGACAGTTACCTTATTAATTAGGGGCTGTCTTTTTGTATGTATTATGATGGGTTATGATAATTATGAAGAATTCTGATACAAAAATGTACTGACAGTCGTCTTACTTATAGCTGCAGCTGATAAGGAGGATTTACACGATGGAAATTCCGGAATCTGAAATTTTTAAAACAATATTTTATGAACATCACCCTATTGTCCGCCGTAAGCTTGCCGCTTTGGTATGTGATGAATCGGCGGCTGATGATTTAGCTCAAGAAGTTTTTCTGAGATTGTACCGAAATCCACCAGATGATCCAGCAGCACTGGGAGCCTGGCTTCATAGAGTCCTTACTCGTATTGGATATGATTATTTGGACAAAAAAGCAAGGGAACGGCGACTGCAGAATAAACAAGAGCAGCTTTATGATGCTAGTGAATCTCCCCCTTCAGGTGAAGATGTCATAATCAGTAAGCTAGATCAGGAAGATGTACACGCCTGGCTGAATGAATTGCCTGAAAGAGACAGACAAGCACTTCTACTTCGCTACTCGGGGTACAGTTATGTGGAAATCGCGGGAGAGCTTGGAGTAAGACCTCCAGTAGTAGGGACCCTGCTCCACCGAGCGACAGAGAAACTAAGACAAAATGCAACGAAGGCGATACCCCAGACGAAGTAGGCTTCTTTTGAGGAGAAGTTACGAAGTAATCTTTAAAATCAGGAGGTACAATAATGAATAACAATTCAGGAAAGCAAGATAAAGATAAGCAAAGTACAGACGAAGCCTGGCTCAAGCTACAGAGTAAGTTAGAAAATGAACCTTATAATCCTCAATGGGCAAAATGGAGTCAAATTAGTGAAGCTCAAACTGAGGATTCTGTTAACTTAAGTCAGCCAGCAAATGTCGAGAATCTTCAATCAGAGTCAACACCAACAGTAGTACAGGACATCCTTGTAACTACTCATGATAAGAATGTACAACGTCCGCGCCGACTGCGTATGAACCGTCGTCGGAAGCTAGGAGTTGTAGCTGCAAGTGTAGCTGTTTTTGCAGTCATACTTGCGACCCCAATAGGCAATACAGCAATGGCATCTATTCTGAATCAGTTCCGGATGGAACAGGTCACGGTTGTTCATGAGAGTGATCTGCGTAATATTTTCACACAGGTGGCTGAAGACGGTGAACTTAATCGATCCATTAATCAATTCGGTGAGTTTACAAACGCTAGCGGGGCTTACATTGGTGAGTTGCCTGCAGATCAACTGAAGTCCACCCTTGGATATCCAGCGAAAAAGACTGCTTTAGTGGAAGGACACAATACAGTTTCGGTGGGTGCTTCACAAGATATCACGCTTAATCTGAAAGTTGACGAAGTGAACAAAGCCCTGAAAAAAATTGGAGCAGATCATCTGCTGCCTGAATCGATTGACGGTAAACCTATTACACTTCATATTCCGGAAACTGTGAATTATAATCTCTCATCTGACGAAACACATTGGGCGAGTCTGTCGCAGATGAATGCGCCTGTACTAAACGTTGATCCTTCTATTAAAGTGGAAGAGGCTTTGGAAGCTGTAATGAATTTCCCACTGCTGCCAGATTACTTGAAGACTAGCTTAATGCAAAGCAGGGTCTTATCCGGAGAAATCCCAATGCCGTTAATTGCTGGTGAAAATACGGAGCAAATAACTGTGGGTGACATTTTAGTTATTGTTGACAATTATGAATACAGCCGCGGTCCTGTATATCAAGCTACATGGATTCAGGATGGACAGCTATTTAATTTGTCAGGTGAGCTCTATTCGAGTAAAGAGAAGCTTATGACCAAAGTTCAGGAGCTGATTGAATCGTGAGTACTGCAGCAATTGAAGCCAAGTCTCTAACTAAAGAATATGATAACGGGCGCGGTTGTCGAGATGTAAGTATTACTGTAGGGAAAGGGGAAGCCTTTGGCTTCCTCGGCCCTAACGGTGCAGGTAAAAGCACCTTTGTAAAAATGCTTGTAGGTCTTATTCATCCATCAAGTGGCAGTGGAACATTGTTCGGGCATAAGATTGGTTCGCTAGAAGCGAAATCGCTAATCGGTTATTTACCCGAATTGTATCGTTATCAGGAATGGCTGACGGGTGAGGAGGTTGTAAGGCTGCATGCAAGACTATGCGGAATGCAGCGGTCTGTAGCAGATAAGAGAATTCCACTACTTCTTGATGAGGTTGGAATTGGTAAGCGTGGACGTGACCGAGTGAAGCATTACTCTAAAGGAATGCAGCAAAGACTGGGATTAGCTTGTGCACTTGTTAATGAGCCGGCTATCGTGTTTTTGGATGAGCCATCATCGGCTCTAGATCCAATCGGACGTCAGGAAGTCCGGCGTATATTACAGACTCTAAAAGAAAAAGGGGTTACGATATTTCTAAACTCTCATTTGTTAGAGGATGTTGAAGTGCTTTGCGACCGAATGGCGCTACTGAATAACGGAGTTATTCTCCGGCATGGTAAAGTGTCCGAGGTGTTAAACAAGCGTATGAGCTGGCGATTTAAAGTAGGCGGCTATGCGCCTATTTTATTGTCGTGGCTAAAAGATCAGACAGGCTTGCAGATCCGGGTGTCTTCCCATACCGAAGAATCCATAGATAGTAGCAGGGTTTGGTTGGAAGCGGAGCTGGAAAGTGAAGAGCAGGTGGGTTGGCTGAATACACTGATTATAGAACAAGGGATGACCTTATATGAAGTTTCACATCAGCAAGAACGTCTAGAAGAGTGGTTTATGAATGCTGTATCAGGACTAAGCCACAGAGGTGAACACGAATGAGAATTATAATGGGTATGACCTGGAAAGAGCTGATGCGCAAAAGAGTAATGGTGCTGACATTACTTATGACCGTGGTTTTTCTTATTGGGTTCTGGTTTATTGCGGGTACGATCGGGCAAAGTTCTATGTCTCACGGTTCTAATTTTCCTAGCGGAGAAGAACTTCTTATTCGTTTTACAAATGGTTTATTTATTTTATCGTTTGGATTTTTCTTCGGAGCTTTTGTAATTGCTTTTTTAGCTATTTTTAGTTCATTTTCCGCCATATCCGGTGAGGCAGAGCAGGGAGTGATGCAAGCCTTGCTTCCAAGAGCCATTCCGCGCTGGAAATGGTATGCAGGCCGCTGGCTTGGTTATGTAACACTGGGAATAGGTTATGCGCTGATTTTATTTATTTCTATATTGCTAATTACGCAAGCCCATGCCGCAATTCCAAGAGATGGATTAGCGTTATTCAAATCATTTTTGCTTTTTTCTTCCATTGTACCGTTGCTAATAACTGTTTCTATGCTGGGTTCAGGATTCTTCTCAGCCCTTGGGAATGGAGTCTTTATGACGATGCTTTATGGAGCAGGATGGCTTGGAGGAATGATTGACAAGGTAAGTAGTTCTTTATTATCTGAGCCCGAAGCACTTAGCACTCTAAATAATATGACGGGGATAATGTCCTTACTTATGCCTGTAGACGGGTTACAGCGCAGAATGACTGCTGAACTGTTTAGTATTAACGAAATGAACGGGATGTTTAATGCTTCCAATAGTCTATTTGGATTAGATAACTTGACCTCAGTCCCATCTAATACATTTATCGTCTATGCGATTTTCTATACACTGTTGGCCTTCTTAATTGGATTGTATCGATTTCAACGGAAGGATCTATAGCAGTTTAACAATATATCGAAAAACTTAAAATGCCCTTTTTGTTGCCGGATTTTCGGAACAAAAAGGGCTCTTCAAGTTAGTATAAGTCGGATTAATTTTTAACACTAAGCTCAATCCAATCCGTAGACCAATTTCCAATTTCACCAAGTATAGGAGCCAACGCGGTACCTTTTGGAGTAAGGGAGTACTCAATGCGTACTGGCATTTCTGGATATACGGTTCGCTCAATAATACCCTCGATTTCCATTTCTTTTAATCGGTCGGATAGCACTTTACCACTTAAATTGGACAGACAGCTTTCAATTTCGCCAAAACGACGAGGGCCAGGCATAAGCACGAAAACGATCAGCGCGACCCAACGTTTACTTAGCAAGTCTACCGCTTTTTCAAAGCGAGGACACATGTTGAAATCATTCATAATATCACCTCGACATTCATTATATCATAAACTTACATAAAGTAATTATAAATATTTAAAGATATATTATAACTTGACGAAGTTATATTACAATGATAAACTTACTTACAAATAGTTACTTATATTTTAACTAATATTTAATCTTTATGTATAGCTGAAACTATACTAGATGAACATTGAGGAAGGTGTCACACATGACAAAACCAGATATTATTTCTATCCTACAAAATAAAATTACTCGAATTCCTTTAGAAAACAGTACAAATATATTGGTTGGACCGATTACTTTACCCGTGAATTTAGACGGAGAGACTGTTACTTTTAAATGGTACAACTGGCTGAACACTACGGATGCAGAGCTTCTTGGTGATAATAGTGAAGCAACAGCTGCTTTGATTTCAAAGTTACCTTCCATGAGCCTCGCAGATGGTCAGCAATCCAGTGTTTTAGTATATGGTGATTTCGAAGCTTCAGATGAAGCTTTGATACGGATGCATAGCATTTGTCATACCGGCGATATTTTTGGCAGCAAACGTTGTGATTGTGGCTTCCAACTGCATCAGTCCATGAAAATGATCGTCGAACATGGTTCAGGTGCGTTATTCTATCTTGCTAACCATGAAGGCAGAGGCATTGGATTGTTTAGCAAATCTTTAGCGTATCTTTTACAAGAAGAAGGATACGATACAGTTGAGGCTAATTTAGAGCTGGGTTTTTCTGATGATTCAAGAAATTATGAAGAAGCGATTAGCGTTCTACAGCATCTGCGTCATAAACCAGTCACGTTAATTACGAACAATCCGAAGAAACTGGAAGCTCTCAAGACTGCAGGTATGAATGCAGTGAAAAGAGTAGCGCTGTGGGGAGATGTATCTTCTTTTAACGAGAAATACTTACGCACCAAAGTGGCTCGTTCAGGACATTTAGAGGCAGTGAAAGAAGCGAATCCAATTGTAGGAAGACTGGCTAAGTAAAAATTGAGGTAGTGCTTTTGCACTCCTTCGATTATAATGGGTTACTGGAACCCAACTTTAAGCTTAGTGAGGTACAATATGACTGCTATTCAAGTACAAGACTTACGCAAAACATTCAAAGTACAAAAAAACCGCGAAGGTCTCAAAGGGGCCTTCGCTGATTTGTTTAAAAGGGAGTATACGGAAGTAACGGCTGTGAAGGATATTTCCTTTTCCATTCCCGAAGGTGAGATTTGTGGTTATATCGGTGAGAACGGTGCTGGGAAATCAACCACGATCAAAATGCTCACGGGTATTCTCGTACCCACTTCTGGAAATCTTACGGTGGGCGGTTATGTTCCTTATTTGGAGCGCGAGAAATTCGTGAAGAATATCGGTGTGGTGTTCGGGCAACGCAGCCAGCTGTGGTGGGACATTGGGGTCATTGAATCCTTCCAGCTGCTGCGCAAGGTATACCGGGTATCTGAACAAGACTTCAAGAAACGGCTGGATGAATTGGTCGAACGATTGCAATTGCAAGAACTACTGAATCGTCCTGTTCGCAAGCTCAGTCTCGGTCAGCGGATGCGTTGTGAATTAGTCGCAGCATTACTTCATAACCCTTCGATTGTATTTCTGGACGAGCCAACCATTGGTTTAGATATTATGGTGAAGTCAGAGATCCGTGAATTCCTTAAAGATATGAACCGTGAGCATGGAACAACCATACTGTTGACTACACATGATCTGCAAGATATTGAAGCCCTTTGCTCGCGGGTGATCATGCTTGACGATGGTCGGATTATTTATGACGGCGGCCTAGAAGATCTGAAACAGCGCTGGGGAACCGGACGTGAAGTTCAATTTCAATTCGGAAATGCAACGAAATTGCAATTGCTTGAGCTTTGGACTGATGGGATGCCAGTTACTTGGTCTTCAGACAACGATCTTGGAGCATCGGTTTGGATACCGCTGGATATAAATGTATCTGATGTTTTGGGACGGGTAGTAGGGAAAGCCGACATTACTGATATCAAAATCATTGAGACGAATACGGACGATATTGTTCGCAGTATTTATCAATCCGGGTCTGCGGATAAACCAGAGAAACAAGCTGCCGCTCTGAAGGATGAAAGAGAGGCTTTACATGTCTGATAAGCTTAATGCTGCAACAGCTATGTCTTCGTCCTCAGGAGGTTCTTCAGGTGGTCCTCCAGAGAATAGTCGTAGATTACTATTTGGGGCGTACTTAGATTTTATACGAATCCGGTTCCTTACCATGCTTGCTTATCGGATTAACTACTACTCAGGTATTCTGATCTATTCACTGAATATCGGAGTTAACTATTTCACGTGGATGGCCATCTATGGTAATGGGGATTCACTTGGTGGCTTTACCGCAACGCAAATGACGTCTTATGTCGCTGTTTCTTGGATGGCTCGTGCGTTTTATTTTAATAATCTAGATCGTGAGATCTCTACGGATATACGAGACGGAAGTATCGCTATCCAGTTTATAAGGCCTTATAACTATGTCTTAGTCAAAATGATGCAAGGACTCGGTGAGGGAATGTTCCGCTTTCTCTTGTTTATGATTCCGGGTATGGCTATAGCGATGTTGTTGTTCCCGGTTCAATTACCGACAGCACCATCTGCTTGGGCGGGGTTTCTTGTAATGCTCTTTTTCAGCTTTTTGATTAATTCACAGATCAATATTATTACTGGGCTCTCAGCTTTCTTTGTTGAGAATAATGAGGGCATGATGCGTATGAAGCGGGTAATTGTTGATCTGTTCTCTGGTCTGATCGTGCCGATCAGTCTGTTTCCTGACTGGCTATCTTCTATACTTAAGGTGCTGCCGTTTCAGGCGATTACTTACTTGCCGGGTTCTGTATTTACAGGACGGGTGCAAGGGGTTGGGATTTGGAATGTACTGGGGATACAGATCGTTTGGTTCCTGGCCTTACTGATTCCAATTGTCTGGTTATATCATGCGGCGCGGCAGCGTCTCTTCGTGCAGGGAGGTTGAGGAAACGTGTATTACCTTGGATTATTAATTGAATACATTAAAAACTATATGAAGTCCCGGCTCACCTATCGCGCCGATTTTTGGGTAGAGGTCATATCAGATTTGCTCTTTCAGGCTACAAACTTTATCTTTATACTAGTAATCTTCATGCATACGGATAGCCTTGGCGGCTGGAATCAGAACGAAGTAGTGTTCGTTTATGGGTTCTTTATGGTGCCTTTTGGGGTGTTTAGTTGTTTTGTGAATCTATGGGGATTCAGTGAGCGTTACATCGTCAAAGGTGAGATGGACCGTATTTTGACACGTCCGGCGCATAATCTGTTCCAGATCTTTTTGGAAAATGTTGATCCACCAGCACTAATGGGCTCATTCATAGGTATTATTATTATGGCCATTAGTGGTAGTAATCTGGGTCTTCCCTTTGAATGGTGGACGATACCGGCTCTGATCATTCTTACGTTAAGTGCCGTCGCCATTTATACGGGGATTTATACGACACTGACTTCTTTATCATTCTATTCTGATGCTCCAACAGGGATTCTTCCGTTAATGTACAACATTCAGACCTACGGTCGTTATCCGGTAACGATCTACAATCGCGCCATTCAGGTGCTGCTTACGTGGGTCATTCCGTTTGCATTCGTCGGAGTCTATCCGGCAGCGCTCTTCCTGCAGCGTGATGAGATGACAAACCTTGCGCTGATGACACCTGTTGTAGGTGCGATATTCCTTGGGATTGGTCTGTTAGCATGGAGTTATGGCGTTAGAAGATATAAGGGAGCGGGCTCTTGAGTTAAGCTTGAGCTTATAGATTGACCAATAGCATATGAAACCGTTCGGAAGAAACTTCTGGGCGGTTTTTTTGATAGAGTATTATAGAGTTGGTAACGTTGGGAAGGAGGCTATTTCCGTATAATGATAAGACAGATTGAAGAGTTTACTAGCGACATTATTTCATTGCTTTCAGAGTGTATTTACAAACCATCAGTCGATAAGATGAACAATGTTATTCGGTTATATGAATATAACAAATATTGGAAATTGTATGGCTATTATGTTAGTGAAAGAGTATCTGCTGTTATTGGAATTAAAATCAACCCAGCAGAGAATAGCGCTGTAATTCTTCATGTGGCAGTAAAACAAGGCGCAAGAGGTAAGGGGATTGGACGTAAGTTGATTAATGAATTGTTATCTAGTAAGTCTTTTACCACATTTCAAGCTGAGACAGATTGTGATGCCGTTGGATTTTATAAGTCATGTGGATTTGAAGCGGAGAGTATAGGAGAGCTGTATCCTGGTGTTGAGCGGTTTTTATGTATATTAAGGAGAGTGCGAAATGAAACTTTACATGGAAAAGCTGAATGCTGATGCTGCTAGGGATATTTTAAGCTGGAGATATGAACAACCGTATGATTTTTACAACAATGAACAAACGCCTGAAGCCATAAGTGAAATGCTTGCAGATTCATATTTTTCTGTATTTGATGATAATAAAGAGTTAGTAGGGTTCTTCTGTACAGGAAGCTCAGCACAGGTCCCAAATGAGTCATATACATATTCTCAGGGGTTTATAGATATTGGCTTAGGGATGAGACCAGAGTTTACAGGGCAGGGAAATGGGACTCTATTGTTCACAGCTGTTCTAAGCCAAATTGATTCAATGGTCGGGAAAAGCTCGAAACGTCTGACTGTGGCAAAATTTAATGATAGAGCGATACGATTGTATGAAAAAAAAGGATTTAACCGGGAAGCTGAATTCGCTAAGGGAAGTACTGAATTTATTGTTATGATAAAAGTTTAAGCTTGATATCGGACCATTCTATTCTAATAACCAATGTTGATTCCTGGAAGGTGAAGAATGATCAATAAATGAAGGGCTGCCGAATAGGCAGTCCTTTATTTATTGATCGGAAGTATTTCTTAAATGACGAGCGAAAATAGGAAATAAAAATAGAATACTTTCTCTTTATCAAAATTTTATTTACATATATCATTTTAATAAAGATACAAGTGAGAGGGATAAAACTTTACATAATTCAAGCGATCTTAATCACTCTCAAAACAATTTTGTGAGTGTGAGTTAGGTTCCAGAGTAGAGTACATGGAGTGGAAGTGTTAAAATAATGCTTTTCAAAAATGGGGGAGTTTGTTATATGTTTGGAATTTTGGCTATTTCCGGCCTGTCTTTTCTTCTAGTGGCGATATTTACGCCGTTGTTGATCTGGACACTGCACAGGCTGAGGCTAACGCAGCCAATTCGCTCCGAGTTACCAGCGGATCATCAGGCCAAACGTGGTACACCGCTTATGGCAGGGTTGGTCCTGCTTATCGGAATAGCGATCTCGTTACAGTTTCATCCCGGACCTCTAATGTTACTCTTATGCGTCACGTTTTTGTTGTTCAGCTCCGTCGGATTTCTGGATGATTTCAAAAAGGCTTTTTGGCAAAATCCGTCCGGCATCACCGGTCGCTCAAAGCTAGTGTTACAATTTATTTTTACTGGATCCATTTTGTATGTGTTGTTCCATTCATTCGGCCTGACGAGCGATATTGCGTTGTTTCAAGGGCACTATTTGCAATTGCCTTTGTACCTTTATGTCGGAATCATTTTGCTGTTTGTGGTGGGCTCCGCAAATGCCATCAATTTTACGGACGGTCTTGATGGGCTACTGATCAATGTAGCCATTCCAACGTATTTTTTCTTTTTTATGATTTCGGACAAACCTGAAGTGCAGACATTTTCACTTGTCATGATCGGCTGTTTGCTTGGGCTGTTCCTTTACAATATTTATCCGGCAAGAGCGTTTATGGGCGATACAGGATCACTGGCGATCGGTGGCTCCCTTTCTATTTTGGCTGTCATTGAGAAGGTCGAGCTTTTGCTTCCGATTTTGTTTTTCGTCTATTTTGCGGAGCAGGTGTCGGTTATTTTGCAAGTTTGGTACTACAAACGCACGAAGCTGCGGCTGTTCCGGATGGCTCCGATCCATTTCCATTTTAGTTTAAAATACGGATGGAGCGAAAACAAAATCGTGATGATATTCGGTTTCATTTCGTGGGTTTCCGTACTGATTTGCTGGTTAATTTGGAAATATCTCATGCACTAAATAACTCTTTTATATTTACAAATCTATAAAAGTAGATATAATGAAATGCATGGAACCTTTAGTGATATTTAAAGCTTTGTCTAACGAGACACGTAGTCAAATTATGATGTGGTTAAAAACTCCGGAGGAATACTTTGATGAGAAACCTTATTTACAACAAGGCCTAAGTTTTCGAACTGGTATATGTGTGGGAGATATTCAAGCTAAAGCGGGACTAGCACAGTCTGTTATCTCGAGCTATTTATTGACTATGCAAAAAGCTGGTTTGTTGGAATCTGAGCGAATTGGGAAGTGGACGTACTATCGTCGGAACGAGAAGACAATTCAGGAATTTTCCGAGTATATTAAACAGAAACTATAAATGAGAGGAGGGAAGCCTTTTTTTTGATAATATATATCTACAAATCTGTATATGTAAATATAAAATGGAGGATTATTTTAAAAATGAAAAAGATTAACCCGTTGCTCATCATTATTCTGGCTTTAGGTGTATTTGGTATTATCACTACGGAAATGGGGATTATAGGTGTTCTTCCGCAAATAACTCAAAAATTTAATATATCGACTTCACAGACTGGATGGCTTGTAAGTATATTTGCTTTAGTCGTTGCCATTTCTGGTCCATTTCTAACATTACTGGCTTCTGGTATTAATCGTAAAGTTATTCTATTAACGGCTGTACTTATTTTTGCAGTTTCAAATGTTGTGTACGCTTATACAACTATGTTTGAAGTAATGCTGATTTTTCGTATTATCCCTGCTATTTTTCATCCTGTCTTTTTTTCAGTTGCTCTTGTGACCGCTGCTCAACTTGTCCCTCCAGAAAAGAGCACCAAAGCAGTTACAAAGGTTTTCGCTGGAATCACAGTCGGGTTTGCTTTTGGTGTGCCTTTGACTTCTTATCTCGCGGACAAAATATCATTAGAAGTTGCTTTCCTGTTTGGTGCTGTTGTAAGTGTAATTGCCTTTTTAGGGATACTCGCTTGGCTTCCTTCCATGCCCGTTAAAGAAAAAATGTCTTATGGCAAGCAGCTTGGTATACTACGCAAACCCCTATTATGGTTAAATATTGTAACGGTTATTTTTATCTTTGCAGCTATGTTTTCTGTATATAGCTACTTCGCTGAGTATCTTGGTCAAGTAACACATATGAATGGATCATGGATTAGTATCATGTTGATGGTCTTTGGTATAGTCATGATTTTTGGGAACTTTTTATTTGGGGGCCTTTTACATAAAAGCATTCCAAAGACCGTCATCATGTTTCCTCTGCTATATGCGGTAACTTACCTCTTCGTTTATTATCTAGGATCTTATTTCATTCCGATGATTATAATCATAATCATTTGGGGGGGAGTGCATTCCGGCGGACTCATTGTCAGTCAAGCCTGGTTAACGACCGAGGCAAAAGAAGCTCCTGAATTTGGTAATAGCTTGTTTATCTCTTTTTCTAATCTTGGAATTACTATAGGGACTGCCATCGGCGGTTGGTTTATTTCTCATTCGGGAATACATCAACTCATCTGGGTTGGGATTGTGTTCTCACTGCTTGCGTTCTTAACGATCATTATTAAAATAAAAATTTCGAAATTAAACGTAGCAGAAGCTAAGATGGGTGATTAACGGACATTATGAATTTATTAAAACAGCGACAGCCATGTATCTTATTTTCTGGTACATAGCTGTCGTTGTTTTCTATATTAAGTAATACAAACTTGTGTTTTTCACTATTTTGATTTATTTTAATTAGACCCCATGAAGCTATTACATATGTATAAGAAAGAGGTTTATCCATGAGTAAAATGTATCTATTAAAAATTTGTTTAGCCATCACCCTCATACTAGGGATAGCTACCGGTTGCACCATCGCCGAACAGTCTACTTCAGATCCAGTTCCATCTATAACAACTAGTCCTAAGCCTAAATCTGATGCTACCGCAAAGAATGCACAAGAGGACACCAGACGCTTATTAGATGCTAAGGTAACACGGGTAGTTGATGGTGACACCATGAAGCTGACGATTGACGGTAAAAAAGAAACGGTGCGCTTACTACTAGTCGATACTCCAGAATCCGTAAATCCGAATATCCCTGAGCCTCAGCCATTTTCGATAGAAGCCTCTGATTATGCCAAAAAGATGCTTACAAATAAAGATGTGCAAATTGAACTAGATGTATCAGAACGAGATAAATATGGTCGTCTACTCTGTTATCTCTATATCGATGGCAAAATGTTTAATGAGCTTCTGCTAGAGCAGGGTTATGCACGTGTGGCATATGTATTTGCACCTAATACGAAATACGTAGATCAATTTAGAGCTATTCAGGATCAAGCAAGAGAGCAGGGAATCGGCATCTGGAGTATTGAAAATTACGCACAAGATAAAGGGTTTCATGTTCCTAAAATGAAATAAACCTTTAGTAATATCAGCATTTATAGAGCTACCATAAGGTGGCTTTTTTTATATTAGGGAGAAAATGAACCGAATGGATGTATTTTACAAAGTGATGTGATACTCTAGTAGTTGGTATTAGTATCAGGTTACAATTCGAGGAGGAATACTCATATGAAATACTTCGTTATTACAGGAACTTCAAGAGGAATTGGAGAGTCAATAGCAGAACAACTAGTCTCTTCTGATCACTATCTGTTTTGTATCTCACGTGAAAGAAATGAGAGTTTAGTAAGTAAAAGTAGCAATATAACCTACTATGAATTTGATTTGAATCACATTCATCTGATTGAGTCTCTGATGGGGAGTATTTTCAATTCTATTGACGTGTCAAAAGCGGAGGGAATCTACCTTATTAATAACGCTTCAATGATTACTCCTGTCTCATTTATTGATTCAGCTAGGGTTGATGAAATAACGGGAAATATAAATGTGAATTTATTAGCTCCCATTATACTAACCTCAATGTTTATAAAGCATACGAATGGTCATTTAATCGACAAAAGGATCTTAAATATATCATCCTCTTCTGCTAAGAATCATCATCCTGGCATGAGTCTGTATTCAGCATCAAAAGCTGGGCTAGATGTTTTTTCACAATGTGTGGGACTAGAACAGAAACACTCCAAAACACCAGTTGGAATTGTATCAATCTGGCCAGGAATGATTGATACCAATCTGCAAAAAGAGGCTAGAAGCCAGGATAAATCAAAATTTCCATCAGCAGAGATATTTGAGGTGGTTAAGGATACTGGGATGCTCACAACAGCACAGGAAACAGCACAACAAATCATTGAGTTTTTGTTTAAGCCTAATTTTGAACACGGTGCAGTTGTGGATATTTATGATTATTCAAAACTTCAACAGCATTTAAGTATATCAACAGAATAAATAACTACTTTCCGGAGGGTATTTTGCGAGATATAGATTACAGCAATTATTATTGGCATGATAATCGGATTTGTACTTACTAAAGATGAATTTCTGGAAAAGAACAAAGAAATATAAGCCATTAAGGAGAGAGGGGGCTGTTTAATGAGTAATTACATTATGGAGCTAAGAAAACTAGTTGGTACTAGACCGCTTATTATGGCAGGAGCTTGTGTTTTATTATGTAGTAATCAACAATTATTATTACAACGTAGAACGGATAACGGTTGCTGGGGATTACCAGGTGGCTCAATGGAGTTAGGGGAGACATTAGAAGAGGTTGCTAAAAGGGAGCTTTTTGAGGAAACAGGTGTACATGCTAATGGGCTTGAATTGTTTGACATGTTCTCTGGACAAGAGCTTTATTACAAATATCCAAACGGTGATGAAGTATATAATGTTGTAGCCGCTTACCTATGTACAGGATTTGATGGGGCGCTTAAAGAAGATGGATTTGAAGTGCAAGAAGTCCGTTTTTTTAATTATGGAGAATTGCCTAGCGAGTTATCACCTCCTGATGTTCCAGTCATTATGAGATTTATCGATCACATCGCCAAGTAAATAACTGAACATCTTACGCCAAGTGTCACCTTTCCCAGCAAATCATAATACGATGAAATATGAACCATGACATTAGCCCGGAAAGGTGTGCGATTATGAACGGAACAATCCTCAATTTCTTTGCTGGCGGGAATACGGCTCACGGCTTTTACAGCCTCTATGAGTCGTCATTGCAAAGTTTAACGCGTCTGTATGTTTTAAAAGGAGGCCCAGGTACGGGGCAGACCAAACTGATTAGAGAAATCGGAGAGCAGTTGAATCAACAAGGTTTTGAGATTTGGTTCATCCACACTGCATCAGATAACGATTCATTTGACGGTGTGATTATTCCCAAATTAAATATAGGAATTGTGGATGGAACAGCTCCGCGAGTAATAAACCCTGAATTGCCTGAAGAGTCCATCGTATTCGTAGATTTGGAGCAGGCCGCTGATCAGTTCCAGTTGTGTCAGCAGAAGCTGGAAATCGATAATTTAGTTGGAGCCATTAAACAAGAACATGAATTGGCTTATGCCGGCTTTGCTGAAGCTCTTCGCATACATGACGAATGGGAAGCGATTTACATCGCGAAAATGGATTTTCAAGCAGCCGACGAGCTGACACAGGAGTATATTCAACTTCTGTTCGGTGATCAGAGATCTGAAACAGCTAGCCGAGTAGATCATCGTTTTTTAGGTGCGGCGACGCCTAAGGGGGCAGTGGATTTTGTTCCTAATCTAACCTCAGGACTAAAAAGATATCTGGTTAAAGGACGTGCGGGCTCCGGAAAATCTACACTGCTCAAAAAAATAGCGGCTGAAGGCATCAAGCGTGGTTTCGATGTTGAAATTTACCACTGTGGCTTCGATCCAAACAGCCTTGATATGATTATTGTGCGTGAGCTTGGATTTGCTATTTTTGATAGCACGGCTCCGCATGAGTACTACCCGGATCGGGCCACCGACGAGATCGTCGATATGTATTCCCGCTGTATACAGCCCGGTACAGATGAAGAATATTCCGAAGCTATAGCCGGCATTAAAGAGCGATATTCGACCACCATGAAACAATCCACACAGCATCTTACAGACGCAAAAGTATTCCTAGTCGCGTTAAAGCAAATCTATACTTCAACCGTGGATTTTGATCAAGTAGACAAGATTAAATCGCAGATTTTAGAGGAAATCAACGAGATTGTTGAAAGTCCACTGGAGGTTTAAACCTACATTTAAGATCGCTCTCTAGAGGGCGGTCTTTTTTTGTTGTTTAGGAAATTATACAATACAAAAAAA
>NZ_NFUX01000152.1:0-1822 GCF_002264385.1 Paenibacillus sp. VTT E-133280 | reverse complement strand
GAGACTGTCTATGGTAGTTTGAGCCTCTTGTCGTTAAGAAGTATCCATCGCACAAAACGGGATCGAAGAACAAATTAGTTACCTTACCTGTTTATGTTGACTGGTCGTCACCAGATTGCTTTCCTGCATCGTAATCATCGTTACAAGTGTCCGTTAAGTTGCGGACAAAGTCCTATTCTTTGCATTTCACCTTTACTATAGTTGTCGTGCTATCCATCTTGAAAGGTGCGATTATGCCTTCCTCTCCCTCACTATCGCTACAAGGTTTCTATAGTTGCAAGTAAATTTGAAAAAACCGCAAGAGAGCGAACATAACAAAAAACAGGTCAATCATGGTAGTATCTGACCATAAGCAACCTGTTTTATGTACCTGAAAAGCATTATTTAGGTTATAAATTTCTAGCATTACTGTGCTGTGCGTACAAACGAAACGTCGAAATCTCTATACCTGTATTACATGGATTAAGTGTGTTACTGGTTAAATCATAGGTTTATTCGGCACTTCTTGATAGCCCTTCATGCTTTCTATTCAGATAACATTGTTAGAAATTCCTCGAAACTATCTTCAACATGATAGCTGACTGGATCAAGTTCACCAGAATTTTCATGATCCCACACACAAACCTTAGGATTATTTCTAGATTCACGGAAATCTAAACATAGAAAATCACCAGCAAATAGAATTGCTATTGGTAAAATATCAACTCCAATCAAATCCTCATTATCGGTAAGCCTATCTTCAATTTGAGTTAGTGTTACATCAATATCATACATTCCTAACTGATTATCTCTGGGTGTTTTTAATAAGCATAGAAATCTGTCTATAGCATAGTCATGATTATTACATTTAAAACTACTATTTATTGGTCTACCACCATTATTCACTTCTAAAAATGAAACAAAATCATTTGGTAACTTGATTCTCCAGAATCCTTCTTTTCTTTGAAACAGATCTTCCGTGGGTAATGGTAGTATTATTGTGTTTGGATCAACCTTCATTTTAAACCTCCTCAATTTAGTATATTATCTAGGTGCATCTGCCCACATTCCTGTTGTTCTCCCACCGTTATGTGGTGTTATATTATGAATACCATATGGGACTAACTCCATTTGCCCTGGCAATTCAGTATGGTGCCAAGTCATTCCTTCTCTATGCCCTCCTATTTGTTTATCTAACCATTCAAACTGTTCTTTATCTTTTAATAGCCAAAATTCCTTAGGTAAAGACACTGTTTCTTGAACTACGCCAGCGCCTTTAAAATCAGCAAAGCCATATTTCATCCCATTAACTTTAGTTACTTTTATTTCTGGGATTAAACTTTTCTCTATTGCTCGTTCTTTTATAAGTTTTTTCTGACCTACGGTTAAATTCCCACCTCCTATTATATCTTCATTCCACGACCATTTTTTATTTAAGTCAACAGTTTCTTGATAAAAATGAGCGTAGTCATCAAGAACATCTTCAAATTTCTTAATCCCATTAACAAAATCATCTATATTTTTTAGATAACCTTTACCCGCCCCCTCAACCGCCTTCACTTCCACGTCCTTTATTGAATGATTACTGTCACTTTTTCCTTCCAGCTTCTCTCTTAATATCCGGTCCATTTCATTCTTAAAATTGATTTGCATCGGAGTCTGTGGAAGTGCCGGGGTATCTACATCTAGATTATTTATCTTGAATTGAAAACCTTCATTTGTGCTAAATGCCGGCAACGGTTTTTGTACCTCAAAACCTTTTACAGAATCTAAACCTTTTGGAGGCTTTAGACCTCCGCCTCCTGTAGGAAGCAAAGATTTTTCTACCGGACCATACAACAGA
>NZ_NFUX01000138.1:0-5212 GCF_002264385.1 Paenibacillus sp. VTT E-133280 | reverse complement strand
AGTGATCGTAGCGCCAAGCACGCTGGAAATCGTACCATCTAGGATAATCGTCGTTAGATTTCCGCTGGGATCTGTAGTGAGCGGATGATCAACCAGGGTAGCATCCCGGCCAAATATAAGTGTTCGTAGATTATCAGGATTCGCTTGAAAAGAGCTATAGTTAGGCAAAGTTCCTCGTCCCTTCCTTATAAAATGATCAAGTGATACTTAAATACTGGGCTTGGACGTATACACAATCTTGCCTACACCCGTTGAATGTAGCGTGGAGGCGGTGGTTCGAGTCCACTAGCATTCTCATTTCTTTTAAAGCAACAATCTCTTCTGAATCTATAAAACAATCAAATCGATTCTGGCTGATCTTCAAGCGGAGACTAACAGAGTGAGCTCCCTCATTCTTAACTGAATAAGAGAGAATCGTTTTAGTTCCGCTTTTTTATGTTTTCTCTTGCTGCGCTTTTTAAGCTCCAGGCCAATACGGATTTCATTCACTTCCTACGGAATTTCTGGTGCTCAATCCATGAAAAGGCCCAAACCGTCGTTTGAGCCCTGTGCCTAAATAAACCGCAGTCCAATAAGCCGCAAACCGATAGGGACAATCCTTAGCCATTCGAATGGTGTGATATTAATATATGGTGGGAAAAAGGGGGTGACTGGGCAGGAAAAGCAAAATTACGCACATTCCCACAACCTGTTACTGAGATCGGCATAAAATGAGAAGAAGCATAAGTACGGGGAGGATATCTCATGCCTAACGACTCAGTATTCAATCAGAGCAGCCAGCCACTTTTTACAGAGCAAGTTAACACGTATGTTGCACCTGGTATAGATTCAGCTCCTGAGGGGGGAGCAGCCAAGGCGGGGCTATTGTTTGGAATCGCCTTTACTTCTACGGTAACGACGACTGCCCCCTTAGTAATTCAGATTAGTAATCCGGCAGGAAGCGGACGCACCTTGTATGTATCCCGTGTGACTGCCAGCTCAGCGACGGCGGCTGTTACTTTATCATTACTTCGGAACGCTACGGTCGCCGGGACTACCGTCACACCGATTAATTATAATTTTGGAAGTGCGTTAACTAGTGTTATGACGGCTAGAACCTCAACTGCAGCCCCTACTGGAAGTCCAGCCACGCTAGTATCTCTATTGTTGGCGGTCGGTCCGATCATTGTTGATTTTACAGGGCAAATTGTAGTTCCCCCCGGAAATTCCATTACTACCTCCATTACGATTGCATCGGGGTCCTCGGCGGCAACAACGTCTATCAGCTGGTGGGAATATTAGAAGCAGGAGGGATAAATATGCCTAATCAATTTGTATTTAATGACAACGATCAGCCTCTTTATGTGGATATGGTGAATACCTTCCAAGCGCCAGATATTAGCGCACCGCCTGAAATAAGCGCTTCGCAGGCTGCAGTCTTATATTCAACTAACACATCTGCGTCTAGTTTGGTCGTACTTAGTCTAATCTCCGCAATCGCTTCTATTCGGATTAGTAATGCTTCAGGCAGTGGAAAAACTGTGTATATCTCACGTATAAGCGGCAGTATTGGCGGTTCTTCCCTACTATCAGCAATGTCGGGTAGCTTTACAATTGTAAAAGGAGGGACGGTAACTTCACCTACAACATTAACGCCAACGAATAATAATTTGGGCAGCTCGGCGACGAGTGCGATGACCGTTCAGTCTTCCACAGCAGCCATTAGCGGGGGAACGACGCTTTTCAATTATCAATTGGCACCGGGGGCATTCTCACAGAACTTTACGGGCAGCATCATTGTCCCGCCGGGGACTGCTATTTGTGCTAACGTAACCTCATCCAGCTCCGCCGTAGGTTTAACGATTACCTCAGCGTTGGGTCTTCTTTGGTGGGAGCAATAGCGTTCTTGCTGCGAACCATTCACAGAGCTGAACCTTAACATCACTTGGGTTGAGGTTTTACATAAAAGGATGGAATGTATAGAAAATAAAGGGGATTGGCATTATACAATAAAGTTGTATATCAGATTGGCATGTGAAAAGAGGGACAATTATGGAAAGTTGTTTATTTATTCATGGCTTTACCGGAGGTGAGCATGAGATCTCTCCCTTGTCCCAGTTTATGGAGCAGCATAATTACCGTTCCAGAACGTTTACCCTGAAAGGGCATGGGGGGAGCAGGAATGATTTATTGCATTCGGATCGACATGATTGGCAACAGAGTGCTGAAGATGAATTGACAGAGCTGTTAAAGACGGATGAAGGTGTTCATCTGATTGGCTTTTCTACCGGTGCCCTTATTGCTTCACATCTTTCTGTACGGTATAAACCCTGGATCAAATCCCTTACTTTATTGTCCACTCCCGTATTTCCGCTGAATCCTGTGGAGATTCTTAAGACTCTTGGGAGCTTTTCCATGCTAAAAACGTATATTAATAAATTCACTTCAACGCCCCCAAGGGCGACGAGAGAGTTTCAACGATTGGTCCGGGAGAGTTTTTCAATCTATCCTCATATTGAGACTCCAACCTTGATCGTGCAGGGGAAGCGAGATCATCTGGTGAAGACTCGAAGCGCTGACTTCCTGCAACATACGATTCCTACAGCCCAAAAACAAGTGATAATGGTGGATAACAGTGGTCATATGGTTTGTCATTGTGAAGATAAGGACCGGATAATGAATGAAGTATTGCATTTTATTCAGAGTGTAGGAAGCTAAGCATATAAGGTGAATAATGAACTCCAAAGAGCCCCTAATAAGGAGGCTCTTTTTCTTGGGAATTTTATTTTTTATAGCTTGACAACGTATTCATAATCATGGTAATTTTTAGTAGGGAAACCGGTTTCCCTAAAATTATTTGTTTTTTGTGTTAAAGATATTAAAAACATTAGAGACATCACTGGGCGGGCTTGGTTTTTAATCAAAGAAGTAGGTTTTAGAATGTTTTGAATACGCTTTAATAAGAGAGGGAGATGCACGCAATGAAACGTAGGTTATGGTATGTACCCGTTCTAATTACATCTATTCTTCTTTCTACCGTGATTAATTTGTTTGTCTTAACACCGCAAAAAGCTGAAGCGGCAAGCATCGGCACGATTAATGAGAACGACACTATTTATCAGATTATGGTTGACCGATTTAATGATGGAGATACTTCCAACAATGCTACGGGTGCGGCAATTCGCTATGGAGAAAACTCTGAGGAAGATTTCCGTTATATGAAAGGCGGAGACTGGCAGGGGATTATCGATAAGCTATCATATATTAAAAATATGGGCTATACCGCGATTTGGATTTCCCCAGTGGCTGAGCCACAAATGACTAACCGGGAAAACAACGGTTCCGGAAAAAATACAGCCTATCACGGATACAACGTTAAGAACCCTAACGCTGCCAATCCATACTTCGGAACGAAGGAGAAGCTGAAGGAGCTTGTGGACTCCGCACATGCACTTGGCATCAAAGTAGTGATTGACGTTGTGCCAAACCACGTCGGTGATTATATGCTAGGTTCCCAAGCCTATTATGATATCACATCATTGCAGCCAGTGGCTCCGTTCAATAATCCAGCATGGTATCACCATAATGGAGATATTAACTGGTCTCTGGCGGATGGAAGATATGATCAGTGGGCGCAGGATTACTTAGAGAATCATGATTTGGGCGGGCTAGATGACATTGATTTCGATGTTCCTGCGGCTAAGCAGGCGATATTCGATTCCATCAAAGGCTGGTTTGATTATACAGGCGCTGACGGTGCGCGTGTGGATGCTGCCAAGCTGATGAAGCCAACAGATATCGGTGAACTACAAAATTATCTGGGCGTTAATACATTTGGCGAGAATTTCGACGGAAATGTTGAATTTGTCTCACGTTGGGTCGGAAACAACAAGGAATGGGGCATGCTCGATTTCCCAATGTTCTTCTCCGTACTTAACAGCTTTGCTTATGGGCAGTCTTTTGAGTCCAATATCAAAAGCACCTTGGCACAGGATTCCTACTACAATGGGAATGCCAATCACATGGTTACCTTTATCGACAATCATGACCGCAACCGTTTTCTAACGGAAGCCGGGGGAAGCGTTGATAAGCTGCAGAATGCTTTAACCTTTATTTTTACAGTTCGTGGAACACCAGTGGTCTTCCAAGGAACAGAGCAGAACAAAGGCAACGGCAACAGTCAGATCATGACAGGCGGTATTGCTGATACTTGGAACCGTTGGTCTATGGTGAAACGGGATGCAAGCGGAAACGTAATTGAGAACTATTTTAATGAAAATGCCAGCACCTACAAGCACGTAGCCAAACTTAATGAGATTCGTAAAAATAACCCAGCACTACGTACAGGTACTCAACGTGAAATGTGGGCTGCGCAGAACTTATATGCCTTCTCACGTCGTATCGACACTGGAACTAATCAAGGTCAAGAAGCTATTTCTGTATTTAGTAATCAATCTAGTGGTTCGCAAACGGTAACCATCCCGCTGCGCGCCGAGAGTAGTTTGACCGCAGGGACAGTTTTATATAATCAGCTGAATACTGCAGATACAGTGACTGTACAATCAGGCGGAGTAACTGGAAAGCAAATTACTGTAACTGTAGGTGCAAATTCAGCCAAAATCTATGCGAAACAACAACAACCTTCAGAAACAGTTCCTCCAACTACTCCGACCAATGTAACGGCAACTGTTCAGACTGCATCTAGCGCTTTGATCAGCTGGACGGCATCTACCGACAACGTAGGTGTAACTGGTTATGAAGTTTATCGTAATGGTGTTAAGGTAGGCACAACGGCGACTACTTCCTATACGGACAATGGTTTATCCGCTAGTACTACCTATAACTACACGGTAAAAGCATTTGATGCCGCAGGCAATCTATCTCTTCTTAGTGCGATTGCGTCTATTACAACACCAGCAGGGAACAGTGTCACGATTTACTATAAGCAAGGTTATACCTCGCCTTATATTCATTATCGCCCAGTAGGAGGTACATGGACGACATCTCCGGGTGTGGCTATACCTGTATCTGATGTAGCCGGATACAACAAAATAACGATTAATATCGGCTCCGCCAGCCAGCTTGAAGCATGCTTTAACAACGGCAGTGGCACATGGGACAGTAACGGGGGGAGCAACTATCTATTCGGTACTGGAACCTGGACTTATACGCCAACAGGAAGTATTACATCGGGTGGGCCAGTGACACCAACACCAACACCAACACCAACACC
>NZ_NFUX01000042.1:0-64904 GCF_002264385.1 Paenibacillus sp. VTT E-133280 | reverse complement strand
CTAATTTTGGATTTCACTTTCGTGATTTCCCACTCACTCGTTGTTCAGTTTTCAAAGAACAATGTCTCTCATTTCATCGTCGTTGTTTGTCAGCGGCGACCTTTATAATATATCACAGTGTTTCATTGTTTGGCAAGTCTTTTTTTTGAAAAAGTTTTTTTCAATTTTTCTTGCCTTTCGCTTCCCTTTTACACAAGCAAAAGGAGCGCGAGATATAATTTATCACGAGCACTCCTTTTTAGTCAAGCTATTTTATTAAAAAATCTTAAATTCATATAAGACTCTTGCATTTACCGCCTATCCTTAGTGTTTATACTGAGAAGAACGTCCACCCCACGCATACTTGGAAAGTTCTTTCTGAGGAGCAAAACGAGCATACATACGAAATACAGTCTTATATCTATTGGCGATGGCATGCCTGATATTTTGGTCCAAGCGCTGATCGCTCAAATCTAACAGCATCTCATCAAGTTCTTTCCGCAAAACATAATCCAGTTCCTTGCATTCTTTTTCGTTGAACAACATTCCCAACATATGCTTGGCCTCCTTCATGAAGTTGCAAGTAACGCATTCACTAAAACCCAAAACCCCTTGTACATAATTAGTTAGTCCATCTCATGGAGAAAGCTGCCTTAAGATCCTACTACACTAGATTAACCGGAGTACTCTTTTTATAACCATAATTATTAAAAATTCCCTTTATGGTTTCTCCACGATTATATACTTCTGACCTTTAGGCAATCCTTGGATGAATGGTTTTAATGGTATGCTCCATTCCCGGAAGTTTTATGATAAAAGCGAAAAAGTAATTGTACTTTCAATGATGGCAGCTACAAATAACAGGATTACTGTCCAAATAGATGCTGTAAGTGTTTGACGCATGAATGAAGTCCAGTCTACACCTCTGTTCTCTTTTTTAGTGGATGAGCTAAATATACTTGAAAGTACTTTCCCACCGAACTGAAGTCCAAATGCACAAGCAATAATGATCGCTGGAATCTCTATAATCCCATGTGGCAGCAGTCCTTTTACTATTAGTTCGAACAAATCCTGTCCTTGCAGTGCTGATAAATGAATCAGATAGCCGATAACCGCTCCGTTAATAAATAAGAATATGGCTGGCAGTATACCGAACAACGCTCCTAAAAATATGATAAGAACACCCTTGATGCTGTTATTCAAAAATATAAATACAAAGAAGCTCCATTGCGGATTAGAAGAATCTCTAAGGCTGCCACTGATTTCACTGAGCCCCTCTAATTGCTGAACCAATAGCTTCTCCAGACTGCTAGTAGCTACCCACCCTACAACCGCTCCTACTGCGAAGAGCAGACAGGATAGCAATAAAGCCTTTCGGATTGTTTTTAGATCTTTAATAAACGTGAAGAACGACAACATAAATACCCTCCTGAAATAGTGATCTCTGTTTCTTAGGTCATAACCTTGCGGTACGAGCATACATTTAGAACAAACAAGCATTTCGCATGGGAGAGGAGCGCTGTCATTATGAATTCTTTTTATGTATTCAGCGGCAAAAAGATTAAACGATTCATCTATATCTTCGCCGCTGTGCTTCTTGCTGCTGGAGTTGTCTATGTCGAGAGGGGAAACATAACCGTTTTTTCTGAATCCGGACCTTCCGCGATCTACAGTGTACCCACAGAGAAGAAGCTGATTGCCCTGACCTTCGATATTAGCTGGGGGGAGAAAAGACCCGAACCAATTTTGAAGGTACTTGAAGACAAGAAAGTGGACAAAGCCACCTTCTTCCTGTCTTCACCATGGAGTAAAACTCACCCAGACATTGTAACTAACATCAAAAATGCAGGTTTTGAAATTGGAAGTCATGGTCATAAACACGTCAATTACAGCACACTAAGCAACGAAGAAATTCGTACACAGATCTCAACGGCTCACACCGTACTTACCGAATTAACCGGCACTGAACCCAATTTGATTCGTATGCCTAATGGTGATTTTGACAAAAGAGTCCTTCAGGTTGCCAGCGATCTCGGTTACAAGGTCATTCAATGGGATACAGACTCCCTGGACTGGAAGAACATCGGCGTAGACAATATCGTGAAGCGTGTAACGACAAAAGCGCATCCAGGTGATATTGTCCTTCTACATGCCAGTGATTCCTGTAAACAAACACATGAAGCACTTCCACTCATTATCGATGAGCTCCGCAGACAAGGTTATGAATTCGTTACCGTCTCTGAGCTGATCAGTCAAAGCAACGCCGAAGGTAAAGAAGTTCGCGACTCAGCTTCACTCAGTAATGCCGTTGAGGACGCAGCTGGGCTGTAAAAACACATTTCAATCTCTGGTGCCGTAATGGATGTTGATCTGACCAAAGGATTAATGACGTGGAGAGATGAGTTCCGATATGTCTGGTGTGGGGGTATTCAGCTTCGGATAGCTCAGATCCAGACTCTCCAGTGTCTTTACAACGATGGATAAGGTCAAATAGTTGCGGTACCATTGATGATTGGCGGGTATCCAGTACCAGGGTGCTTTATCTATGCTAGATTCCTTGAAAACATCTTCATATGCTTCTTGGTAATCATCCCAATACTCCCGCTCCTGGAGATCACTTGCATCGAATTTCCAATGTTTTTTGGGATCTTCAAGCCGTTCTTTAATCTTCTTTAGCTGCTTCTCTTTAGAAATATGCAGAAAAAGCTTGATAATTGTCGTTCCCTCTTCCACCAGCATTTCCTCGAACTGCCGTATGTAACGAAAGCGACGCTTCAAGTCATCCTTTTTTAACCCTCCGTGTACCCGCGGTACCAATACATCTTCATAATGCGAGCGGTTAAATGCAGAGATATATCCCTTAGGGGGCGTCTTCTGATGAACTCTCCATAGAAAATCATGAGCCTCTTCCTCTAGAGATGGTTTCTTAAAGCTGGTAACTATAAATCCTTGCGGGTTAATGCCTGAAAAAATATGCTTAACTGTGCCATCCTTACCGCTGGAGTCCATTCCTTGCAGAATAACAAGCAGCGAATGCTTTTTCTGAGCAAACAAAATATCTTGGAGCTCTGCCAAACGTGCTTTAAGCTCTTCTGTTTTAGCTTCCACTTCTTTTTTGGATTTAAAAACACCTGTGTCATCCGGATCCAGCTTGTTAAGCCGGATTTCTTTTGTGTCTTTTATCATATAGCGCTTGATGTCCATATATTCCCCTCCTAAAAGTTTTGTGAGCGTTACTACACTTGTGTTACTTCGTACAAAACTCACTTCGGAAGCATCTACTAAGTTTTGTAAAGCATATGCATCATTGGAACGCTTCGTACAAAACTTACTTCGAAAGCACACGCTTAGTTTTGTGAGCGTTACTCCACTTATGTTACATCGTACAAAACTCACTTCGTGAGCATCTACTTAGTTTTGTGAGCATATCGTTCTTTAAGATTAACCTCTACAATCAGATTTTAATCGTTAAGCTTCCGTTAGAGCAAAAAACCCCGTCTTCTGAAATCAGAGCACGGGGTTCATTGTTTAGTGCCTTTCCCATTCATTATCCGGCTGCCGGCTTCAGAATACGGTGTAGCATCAAAATTTGGAATGCATTACAAGCGATAAGCGGAACAACAATAAATACCGTCGCACTATCAACACCTATACGGAGTACGCCAATAACTTCCACAATTGAAATAGCTGTCATAAAAAAGAGGGTTGGAATCAAAGCTGAGATGTTTGTACTTTTTACTTTGAAATAAGACACTATAATAGCTGCTAGCAAAATAACGATTCCTAATATTAGATCAGACATAACATTTCTTTCCCCGCCAACGACGGTACGCAAAAAAATCAGTTCAAGCAATGCGAGTACAGAAAGCACTAGTTGTATGTATTTCCAAACCTTTTGTGGAAAAACTCCGTTGCCCATATAATTCAAAATCAAATAGGCAAAAAAACCAAGTTGCGAATAAACGCTTACAAGCATACCGTAGCCAAGCAGAATCAGCGGGTATAAAAAGAAATCCCCGACACTTTTGAAATCAATCTTACCATTTACGAATTGTAGTGCCAAACCAGCGATTACAGCCCCACCCGCTCCAATAAGAAGGGTAGTCCAAAATAAATGAAACCATTTTTTTATACTCAGCCAATTCACCTCCTCTTGTCAGATTTATTTTACCAAGGATACCGACAAAACGCCATTACACCCACAACATAAATGTGCTCTAATGCGGCATAATACATCAAGAGAATCCTATAAAGGAGGGCAGCGCCAATGAAATGGAGATTTATCGGATCTGTGGGTTTGGCATTGAGCTTTGTTATGGCCTTAACGGCTTGCGGAAGTGAGCAGAGCAGTTCTTCTTCCGGACAAGGCAGTTATAAAGAAACGAAGACCATGGTTTTAGATATATTGAAAAGCGATGAGGGTAAAAAAGCAGTTGAGGAATCATTATCAAGCTCCAGCTCTGGCGGTACCAGTGGAATGAGCATGAAGATGATGCCACTTCAAACAACAGAGGAAATTAAGACCGCTGTAAAGGATACTCTCACTGCGCCGGAATATCAGAAGGAGATCGAGAAAATAATGAAGGATCCAAAGTTCGCAGGTGACTTTGCTAAAGCCATTCAATCGCAAAGCAAGGAACTACACCTGCAGCTAATAAAGGATCCAACTTATCAGAAATCAGTCGAAGAAATTATGAAATCTCCAGAAATGATGACCATGTTTCTAAATCTCACCAAAACACCGGATTACCGAAAACAATCCATGAAAACCATTCAGGAATCTATGCAAACCCCTTTATTCCGTATGGAGGTATTAAATTTACTTAAAAAAGTCGTACAAGAAGAACTTGAACCAAAAGAGAAAAAAGAAAAAGGCAGCGAAGGTGGCGACAAGCAGGACAGCAGTGGCGGCGGTAGCGGCGATGATTCAAGCTCTTAAAAAAGAGGCCTTATCCCACTAACAACGTGTGGGATGGCCTCTTTTTCATGTACAAGAATTAGTGCTCATATTTTGAAATAAGTTTATCCGCAATTTCTGCAAATAATATGCCTGTTGGTGTCTCTTCTTTGTATACAGAAGGTGAAAAATCCGGTTCCGAAATATGGTTGTCCGGCGCACCTAACGGCACTTGTGCAAGCAGCTCCGTATGAAGCGTCTCGGCAAGCCTCGCTCCTCCACCTCTGCCAAAGATATAATCTTTCTTACCACAGTCAGTACACTCATAATAAGCCATATTCTCAATGACTCCAATAATCTCATGATCTGTCTGCAGAGCCATAGAGCCCGCTCTAGCCGCCACAAACGCTGCGGTAGCGTGTGGTGTTGTAACTATAATCTCTTTGCTGTGAGGCAGCATCTGATGCACGTCAAGTGCCACATCACCAGTACCTGGGGGCAGATCAAGCAGCATATAATCAAGTTCACCCCACCCGACATCATTAAAGAACTGGCGAAGCATTTTGCCAAGCATAGGTCCCCGCCAAATTACTGGACTATTCTCACGGATAAAGAAACCCATAGACATGACCTTCACTCCGAAACGTTCCACAGGAATAATCGTTCCTTCTTCAACAACAGGCCCCTCTTCGATACCCATCATATCAGGAATGCTAAAACCATAAATATCGGCATCGATAAGACCAACTTTTTTCCCTTTTCTCGCAAGGGCTACGGCTAAATTCACCGTTACAGTTGATTTACCAACCCCACCTTTACCGCTGGCCACGGCAATAAAGTTCACACCAGAGCTCTCGCTAATTAATTCATGGCCATCAAGGCCTGCAGCATGTACCTTAAGTTTCCCAGGCTCATCAACTTCCTCAGTGCTTTCACCACGAAGTATAGCACGTTCATAATCGGTTGCATCACGAAGCCGGATATGTACATTAGAAGCCCCACCCGCTTCAAGCAATTCACGAACCTGTTGTTCTAGATCCATGCGACTTTGCTCTTCAGGATTCAGACATACGATAGATAAAGAAATACGATCTTCTTTAATCATAATGTCACGAATCAGCTGTAGTTCCACAAGGCTTTTTCCAGTTTCCGAGTCTGTTAATGGCTGCAGTATTTCCTGAATCTGTTCCTTAGTCAACATGGAAAGCACCTCTGTTTCCTTTCCGGATGTGAAATTCTCCGGAGTTTTTGTCTATTATAGCATTACCTGTCTCCCCATGAGTAGTCCTGACTATTCGGAGGCGTAACGAAGAATGCCACGATAAATGCTAGTCGCAACCTTCCGCTGATAAACATCATTTCCGAGTAGAGCGGATTCCTGTGGGTGTGATAAGAATCCTACTTCTACAAGTACTGCTGGTATTTTCAATGCTTTTAGCAGATATACAGTATTCACTGTCTTAGCCACACGATCGGTGTTCTCCAGCGTAGTCTTCAGCTCACTCTGCACAAACTCTGCAATGGCTTTATTATCCTTATGGTTGGGGTAGTAAAAGGTTTGTGCACCGCTCCAACGATTTGAAGGGACACTGTTCATGTGAACGCTTATAAAAAGGTCTGCGCCTTTCTCTTCGATGCTTCTTACTCTTTGTTTAAGATCTTCCGTCTTACGCTTAGAATAGCCCTTAGTGCCTTCTTGAGCCAAATCATAATCACCCTCACGAGTCATTACTACAATAGCCCCTGCCTGCTGCAGATAATCACGCAAATAAAGCGATACCGCGAGATTAATATCTTTCTCAATTAGCCCTTCCCGGCTAACCGCTCCTCCATCAGCTCCACCATGTCCCGCATCGAGAGCAATAACTTTTCCTGACAAGGGCAGACTCCAATAATTTAGTGTTTTAGCGGTAGGCATGTCATACGCTATAATTCCGATCATTATAGCTAGCAGTACCACGCCAAGCATACTTTTTTTGATACTGCTCCATGAAATCCAGACCGAGACCTTATTGTTCTTCCGGCCAGACATAACAAAGACCCCCTCGTCCCGATAGATAATACTCATCTATATGGGACAAGGAGGTCAAATAGTACTAGCTAATGAGGATTACGCGGTTACTTCTTGTGTCATGCCTTCAATTAGAATCTGTGCAACCTCAGGCCGTGTGAATTCTGGTGGAGGACATTGGCCATCACGGAGCAAAGCCCGTACCTTTGTACCCGACAATGTCATGTGATCGTCACTAGGATGCGGGCAAGTTTTACTGGATGCCATATTCCCGCATTTTTTACAGAAGAAGCTATGTTCAAAAAATAATGGAGTAATATCAACTTCTTCCGCACTAAAATTAGAAAAAATCTCCTGTGCCTCATAAGTGCCATAATAATCACCTACGCCAGCATGGTCACGACCGACGATGAAATGGGTACAGCCGTAATTTTTGCGAACCATGGCATGGAAAATTGCTTCTCTAGGGCCTGCATAACGCATTGCCGCCGGAAAAACACCAAGGAAGGTACGATCCTCAGGATAATAGTTCTCCAAAAGCGCCAGATAGCTCTTCATCCGCACATTTGCCGGTACATCATCTGACTTCGTCTCACCAACAAGTGGATTTAGGAATAGAGCGTCTACAACCTCCATAGCGCACTTTTGAATGTACTCGTGAGCTCGGTGGACTGGATTACGTGTTTGGAAGCCTACAACCGTTCTCCAGCCCTTTTCAGCAAATATCTTCCTCGTATCCGCAGGATCAAAATAAAATTCACCGAACTTCTCTGGCTGTGGGCGGTTCAAGACTGTAATCGGTCCTCCAACATAAGTTACAGGACGCGCCAACAGCTTACTCACACCTGGATGTTCAGGGTCTGTTGTTTTGAAGACATTTTGTGCTTCAATCGTTTGATCTACAGTATAAATACTCTCAATATCCAATAAACCGTAAATCTCACCATCATCCTCACCGATTAGAGAAACTTTATCCCCAATGGATAAACCGGCAGCCACAACATCTTCTACAGCCAGTGTTATTGGAATGCTCCACACTGTGCCATCCGCTAATCGCATGTTTGTTACTACTGAATGATAGTCTTGCTCATTTAAAAAGCCAGTGAGGGGCGAAAATGCACCAACAGCTATAAGATCCAAATCAGATAAGGTCCAGGTATTCAAGGCAATTGTCTTGCTGTCACGTGCGAGATTCAGCAATTCTTCTCTTTCAGTACCCTCTGCTACACGGTTAACCAAAGTTCCGCCATGCGGACGTATTGAAGTCATCTTAGTCTCTCCTTCTATGTTCCCTCAGGGATATGTCTTACTTGTGCAATCCGCACTCTGTCTTCTCTGATCCAGACCAACGTCCAGCACGCGGATCTTCACCTGGCATAACCTGACGTGTACATTGCTCACAGCCGATACTTGGATAGTTACGGTCATGTAGAGGATTATAGATTACGTCATTTTCACGAATATAGTTCCATACATCTTCTGTCGTCCAATCCGCAATCGGATTAAACTTCACTAACCCAAATTTATAATCATACTCGACCTTTTTAGCATTAGCACGGGTAGGCGCTTGATCACGGCGAATTCCAGTAATCCAAGCCTCGTATTGAGATAATATACGAGTCAGTGGTTCAACTTTACGAATTCCACAACATTGGTTAGGGTCAACTGTCCATAACGCATCACCGTATTGAAGTGCTTGCTCCTGCGTTGTGAGCTGTGGAGACACACGTACAAACTCTAATCCGTATTTGTCTGCCATCAAATCTCTGGTTTCGTAGGTTTCCTTAAAATGATAATCTGTATCGAGATAAAAGACATCAGTAGATGGACTAACTTTGTGAAGCATATCAACAAGCACTACATCTTCGGCACCAAAGCTGCAGGCAAAAGTAATATTAGGAAAGGTTTCTACAGCCCAGCGGATAATTTCTTCGGGTGAAGCACTCTCTAATTCTTCGGCCTTTATTCTGATCAAATCTTCCTTCTCGAGCAAGTTCATTAAGGTATTCCTCCATCCAAAATATTAATCGTATGAATAAATGAGGTAAAAGAAGTAATAAAACCAACTATTTCTATATGAAATAGTATATAACTTTTACTGAGGAAGTCAATGAATTTCAACCTTCAAAATCAGTAAATAGATGCTAAAAAAGCCCATTTCTTGTTTGAAAGGGGCTGGAAAGAAAATAAAACCCTCGACCATATAGGCCAAGGGTTGAATTCTTGATAAATATTAACGTTTCGAGAACTGAGGCGCACGACGTGCAGCCTTCAAGCCGTATTTCTTACGTTCCTTCATACGAGGATCACGAGTTAGGAAGCCGGCTTTCTTAAGTGCACCGCGATATTCAGGGTCAACTTTAAGCAATGCACGGGAGATACCGTGACGAATTGCTCCAGCTTGACCGGAAATGCCGCCACCATGTGCAAGAACGATTACATCGTAGTTGCCTAGTGTTTCAGTCAGGTTCAAAGGTTGTTTTACGATCATTTTCAGTGTTTCCACACCAAAATATTCGTCCATCTCACGTTTGTTAATGACAATGCGTCCTTCACCCGGTACAAGGCGAACACGTGCTACCGAATGTTTACGACGACCTGTCCCATAGTATTGTACTTGTGCCATGAAACTGTCCTCCTCTATTCTTATCCGCGAAGTTCGTAAACTTCAGGTTTTTGTGCTGCATGTGGATGCTCGGCGCCTGCATATACTTTCAATCTCAGCTTCATGTGGTCCCCTTGACGAGTCTTAGGAATCATACCATGAACAGCGAATTCAATTACGCGTTCTGGTTTAGTGTTAAGCAGAGTTTCAGCATTAGTAACTTTCAAGCCACCTGGGTGCATCGAGTGACGGTAGTATTTCTTGTTTTGCAATTTCTTACCGGTCAAGTGAATTTTCTCAGCGTTGATTACGATAACGAAATCTCCTGTATCAACGTGTGGAGTGAATTGCGGTTTGTGTTTGCCACGGATCAAAGCAGCGGCTTCGCTGGCCAAACGACCAAGTGTTTTGCCTTCGGCATCAATAATGTGCCAATTGCGTTCAACTTCGTTCGGCTTCGCCATATAGGTGGTACGCATGAATGTTTCCTCCTTGTTCTCGTACGAAAATCTTCTGTTTCGTATATCTTGTTTCTCATTGAATTACAATTATGTGAGTTAAGCAAAGCATTTTTTGGCATTTCCTTGATCGGGGCTGTGGGATAGCCATCAAGAAAACACAACTTTTATATTACAGTATAAACATAACAAGTGCAAGTGATTTTTAGACATTCAGCCTATTATTTAGGAAGAAATTTATAGAAAAAAAGATTCACTTTCAGACTCGTCATATTCTACACTCCACAAAGCCAACCCCTTGGCCATAGCTGTCGGTCCAGCAGCAGAACGATCACATGCCGCCAATATCTCAGCAACATGATCAGCATCTATTTTACCTTCCCCCACATGGATCAAAGTCCCCATAATAATACGAACCATATGCTGAAGAAATCCACTACCTGTTATATAAGTTTGGATCACTCCCTGATCTAATGAAGAGGGTCGGCACATACTGCAGTCTACTTCCATATGAGCTTCAAAGACCGTTCGTATATGAGAGGCTTTAGTAGACCTCCGTGAAGCAAACGAGGTGAAGTCATGTGTCCCTACAATATGCGTTAAGCCTTGCTGCATCGCAGGAATGTCCAACCTCACCGGATGGTGAAGCTGCCAGCGCCGCTGAAACGGATCTGGAAACCTGTTGCCGTTAATCGTGTATCGGTAAGTTTTACGCTTAGCTCCTCTACGAGAGTGAAACGACAGCGGTACTTCCCTAGCCTCAGTAACCACGATATCTTGTGGCAGCCGGGCATTAAGCGCCAGACACCAACGTTCAAGTGGGATTCGAGAGGAGGTCGTAAAGTTAAAAGGCTGACCGTAGGCGTGTACTCCGGCATCTGTGCGGCCAGAAGCAGTAATCTTTAGCTCCTCACCTGTCAGATGGAGTATCGCTTGCTCCAGCCGATCTTGAATCGTATTGCCCTGAGGCTGGGTCTGAAAGCCATCATAATTTGTTCCGTCATAATTGACCTTCATCAATAGATTACGCATTCCGTTCTCCTTTTTAAACCGTTCAGCAGAAACGTCGATCGAAGCACTGTCTGATCTTATTCAAGAGGAAGAAATGGCTTTGCCGTCCCTAGAAGGACGGCATCCATTACACTTCACTCCATTACTTCAAAAAAAAGAGCCCCTGCGGGAGCTCCTTCAATTGAACCAAGGTGATTCCCACGGTTATTGGTACAGCAGAGTCTTGCGCCTCTGCAGCACAATAACGCTGATATTTCCCCCATCTTTACTCCAAAGAGGGCCGGATGAAAGGGAATCATCGGAAATCATTACTTGTGATACTACGCGCGGTCTACCAATTCAAGATAGACCATAGGCGCAGCGTCGCCACGGCGAGGTCCGAGTTTCAGGATACGAGTGTATCCACCTGGACGCTCAGTGTAACGAGGAGCGATGTCAGAGAACAATTTTTGAATTGCATCTTGTTCACCATCAACAGTCTCGCGGCGAACAAATGCAGCTACTTGACGACGAGCATGAAGATCACCTTTTTTAGCTTTAGTGATCAACTTTTCAGCGATGGAACGAACTTCCTTCGCCTTAGCTTCCGTTGTTTGGATGCGCTCGTATAAAAACAGATCCGTTACCATGTCGCGAAATAACGCTTTACGCGCACTGGAATCACGGCCCAATTTTTGGTATGCCATTGTGTTTTCCCTCCTTTACTGTAACAATCTGTAGCTATTCTTCTGTACGGAGTCCCAAACCAAGTTCCTCAAGCTTCTCCTGAACTTCTTCCAAAGATTTACGACCAAGGTTACGCACCTTCATCATATCTTCTTCAGTCTTCGTGGTAAGCTCTTGTACGGTATTAATACCAGCACGTTTGAGGCAGTTGTAGGAGCGGACAGAAAGATCAAGCTCTTCGATTGTCATCTCTAGCACTTTTTCTTTTTTGTCTTCTTCTTTTTCAACCATAATTTCGGCGTCTTTCGCTTCGTCCGTAAGACCTACGAACAGTACGAGGTGCTCGTTCAAAATTTTGGCTCCGAGGCTTACAGCCTCTTCCGGTCTAATACTGCCATCTGTCCAAATTTCAAGCGTCAATTTGTCGTAGTTGGTCACTTGACCAACACGTGTATTGTCTATGCCGTAGTTAACGCGTGAAATAGGAGTGTAGATGGAGTCAACCGGGATAACGCCAATTGGCTGATCGTCGCGTTTGTTCCGGTCCGCTTGGACGTAGCCGCGACCACGGCCTGCAAAAATACGCATGTGAAGTCTCGCACCAGGTCCCAGCGTTGCAATGTGAAGATCCGGGTTGAGGATCTCAACATCGCTGTCCGCACGGATATCACCTGCGGTAACGATGCCTTCCCCTTCGGCATCAATCTCAAACACTTTTTCCTCGTCTGAATGAATCTTCAGGGACAAGGCTTTAAGGTTAAGAATGATCTCCGTCACATCTTCCATTACGCCTGGAACGGTCGAGAACTCATGCAGAACGCCGTCAATTTGGACCGAAGTCACTGCGGCTCCTGGAAGCGAAGAAAGCAATATCCGGCGAAGTGAATTCCCCAGAGTCGTGCCATACCCACGTTCCAACGGTTCAACTACGAATTTCCCATAGGTACCTTCATCATTAGCTTCTACGGTCTCAATCTTCGGCTTTTCGATTTCTATCACGAGTTTACCCCTCCTTCAACGTCGCTCCTATATGAAACTGTCACCCCATCAGGTGCATCATGTAGTATGCCTAAACACCTATTATTAGCAGATGCGTCAGAATTATACCACATTTACAATACTGATTTCACTATACGCGACGACGTTTCGGCGGACGGCATCCATTGTGAGGAACCGGAGTTACGTCTTTAATAAGGTTAACTTCAAGCCCTGCAGCTTGAAGGGAACGGATGGCTGCTTCGCGGCCCGCGCCCGGTCCTTTAACCATAACCTCAACCGATTTCATGCCGTGCTCCATAGCTGCTTTAGCTGCTGATTCAGCTGCCATTTGCGCTGCGAATGGAGTCGACTTACGGGAACCTTTAAATCCTTGGCCGCCGGAGCTTGCCCAGGAAATTGCATTTCCGTGAGGATCTGTGATGGTAACGATGGTGTTATTGAACGTGGAACGAATATGTGCCACGCCGGATTCGATATTTTTACGGTCGCGACGTTTGGTACGTACGACTTTTTTCGGTTTAGCCATTGTCTCTTATCCCCCCTTATTATTTCTTCTTGTTTGCTACCGTACGACGCGGGCCTTTCCGGGTACGGGCATTGGTTTTAGTACGTTGACCGCGAACAGGCAATCCACGACGGTGACGAACACCGCGGTAACAGCCGATCTCAGTAAGACGTTTAATATTCAAGGAAATTTCACGACGCAGGTCACCTTCAACCTTAACCGTTTTGTCGATCGTTTCACGCAGTTTGCTGACTTCATCTTCCGTCAAATCACGGACACGTGTATTAGCGCTAATGCCTGTTTCATTAAGAATTTTCTGAGAAGTCGTTTTACCGATTCCGAAAATATAAGTCAAGGCGATCTCAACGCGTTTGTCACGTGGTAAGTCCACTCCAGCTATACGAGCCATTTTACGCTACACCCCCTTCTTAACCTTGTTTTTGTTTGTGTTTCGGATTTTCGCAAATCACCATAACAGTCCCTTTGCGGCGGATTACTTTACATTTCTCGCAAATGGGCTTTACAGAAGGTCTTACCTTCATGTTAATTACCTCCTCAAAGTTTTGCGAAGCAAAACTTTTTTCGTAGTTCCCATCTATTTACGGTAAGTTATACGACCTTTTGATAAATCATAAGGCGATAACTGCACGACCACTTTGTCTCCGGTCAAAATACGGATAAAGTGCATCCGCAATTTACCGGATACATGGGCAAGTATTTGATGACCGTTCTCAAGCTCAACCTTAAACGTTGCATTTGGCAACGGTTCAAGGACAGTACCTTCTACTTCAATGACATCTTCCTTAGCCACAGTTAGTCTCCTTTCTCATCAGCACTTATTCCGGTGGGTCCAGCATACTTCATGACTGCGTAACGCAGCTTTCCGTTTGTTACCCGCCCAGTTTCTTCCAAACTGTTCACAACCTCACTGCTGATGAAGGGTATGAGCTCAAGATGAAGAATATTCTTCTTCTTTGGCCCATCAAACTTACGTTTGTCTCCATCTGCAATGTATACAAATCTGCTATCAACAACTGCGATAACAACGGCTGCCTCTCCGGCATCTTTACCTTTGAGAATTCTCACTAATTGACCAACCTGCGGGCTGCTCACAGTATTCAAGTGGAGATCACCTACGCATTCAGTTTTGTGAAAATTTCCATGCCGTCCGGAGTAACTGCTACTGTATGCTCAAAGTGAGCACATAGTGAGCCATCCACCGTAACGACAGTCCAGTTATCTTCCAGCGTTCTGACATGTCTCTTTCCTACGTTTACCATCGGCTCAATCGCGAGTACCATACCCGGTTTCAGACGTGGTCCGCGGTCCGCTATGCCATAATTCGGAATTTGCGGTTCTTCATGCAGTTTTGCCCCAATACCATGACCAACATACTCACGTACGACTGAGAAACCAGCCTCTTCGATGTATTGCTGGATAGCATGGGAGATTGTAAACAAGCGCACATCCGGCTTAACTAACGCCAGTCCCGCGTACAAGGAGCCTTCCGTAACGTCCAGCAAACGCTGAGCCTCTTCGGAAATGCTGCCCACACCGTAGGTCCAGGCGGAATCACCGTGATAACCGCGGTACTCTGCACCGATATCCAGCGTTACAATATCGCCTTCGATCAGTTTGCGTTTACCTGGAAATCCATGCACTAATTGTTCGTTGACTGAAGCGCAAATGCTGGCAGGAAAACCGTTGTAGCCTTTGAAAGACGGCACAGCACCTTGACTGCGAATGTATTGATCGGCGATTCTGTCGAGATCGCCCGTTGTAATGCCAGGCTCAATGGCCTCAGCAATAAGACGGTGACTCTCGGCAACAATTCGACCAGCTTCCCTCATAAAGGCAAGTTCCTGTTCGGATTTACAAATGATCATTACATTAACCCCGCAATAAAGATACGATTTCAGAAGAAACGACATTGATTTCGTTTTCCCCATTTACCTGACGCAAAAGACCTTTATTATCATAAAACGCAAGCAGCGGCGCTGTCTTATTATCATACTCATCCAGACGCTTGCCTACACTATCTTCATTGTCATCCGGACGTTGATACAATTCACCGCCATCAATGTCGCAAATGCCATCTTGCTTCGGCGGGTTGAAGATTAAATGGTAGGATGCTCCGCAAACTGTGCAGATACGACGTCCAGTAAGACGCGCCATCAACAGTCCACGGTCAACATTCAAGTTGATGACATGATCCAAAGAAGTATTCAAACGGCTTAGAATTTCATCCAGCGCTTCCGCTTGCGAAAGAGTTCTTGGAAAACCATCCAATAGAAAACCTTTTTCGCAATCGGACTGCTGCAGCCGTTCTTCAACTATACCAATGGTCACATCATCTGGTACAAGCAAACCTTGATCAATAAATGATTTAGCCTTCAATCCTACTGGAGTCTCTTGTTTGATTGCCAAACGGAAAGCATCTCCTGTCGAAATATGCGGAATGCCAAATTCTTTAATGATCTCTGCCGCTTGTGTTCCCTTGCCTGCCCCAGGAGGGCCCATGAATAAAATGTTCACGATTTCTCTCTCCCCCCAAAAGTTCGCCACCAAGCAAGAAACAGCACAATAGGTGCCGGGAAGAATAAAAACTTACGCTTCACCGGAACCTATCGCCTATTTATTGATGAAGCCTTTGTAATGGCGTTTGATCAATTGGCTCTCGATCTGCTTCATAGTATCCAATGCCACACCGATTACGATCAGCAGTGATGTACCGCCAATTCGAACTTCTTTAGGCAATCCGGATAAAGCACCGAAGAACATCGGCAATACAGAGATCAAAGCCAGGAACAATGCGCCAGACATAGTCAGACGAGACATTACTCTAGTCAAATATTTCTCAGTAGCTTTACCAGGACGGATACCTGGAATGTAACCACCATTCTTCTTCATGTTATCAGCCATCTGCTGAGGATTCATCTGCACGAACGTATAGAAGAACGTGAAACCGATGATCATCACTACATACAGAAGCATACCAAGTGGTGCATCAGTTGCCAAGTACTTGGCAATCCATTGAGCCCAGGCATGTGTTGACCAGAAACTGGAGAGAACAACTGGGAACTGAAGCAGTGATACGGCGAAGATAACCGGAATTACACCTGCCGCATTAATTTTCAGCGGAATGTGCGTATTCTGTCCACCGTACATTTTGTTGCCGACTACGCGTTTAGCGTATTGAACAGGAATCTTCCGAATACCTTGCTGTACGAAGATAACTGCTGTAATAATCGCTACAATCACAATCAGCACAATAACGACTTTAAGAATATTCAGGAACACTTGATCCGGCTGAATAAAGCTTGAGTTAGCCGTACTCGTGATATATCCCGGGATAGCGGCGACGATTCCCGCAAAAATCAGGATCGAAATCCCGTTCCCGATTCCCTTTTCGGTAATCTGTTCACCAAGCCACATCAGGAAAGAAGTACCAGCCGTCAAGATAATGGCAACCAGTAAGTAGTCAGCAAATGTCGCATTCGGCATCATTTGAGTTCCATAAATCCGGTTAAACCCTATCGACGTAGCAAAACCTTGGATCAGGGCCAAAATCACAGTACCATAACGAGTGATTTGCGCTAGTTGTTTTTTACCGTGCTCCCCTTGTTTAGCCCATTCAGCAAACTTAGGAACAACATCCATCGACAGCAATTGCACGATGATGGATGCTGTAATGTACGGATAAATACTGATCGCAAATATCGAGAAGTTTTTGAGCGCTCCGCCCGAGAAGGTGTTCAAAAGTCCCATCAAAGCGTCACCGCTTTGATTTGCTGTTTCCAGTACATCTTTGTTCACACCAGGAACCGGTACAAACGAACCGATACGGTAGATAATCAGAATGAACAAGGTAAACAGGATCTTTTTGCGCAAATCTTCCACATGCCAGATATTCTTAAGCGTCTTGAACATTAGATCACCTCGGTTTTACCGCCGGCAGCCTCGATTTTCTCTACCGCAGATTGAGAGAACTTATTTGCTTGTACAGTCAATTTAACGGTTAACTCACCATTGCCGAGAATCTTAATGCCGCTTTTGGAATTCTTGACAACACCAGTTTCAAGCAACAACTGCGGAGTCACTTCTGTTCCTTCTGCAAAGCTATTCAGATCTTCAAGGTTCACAATCGCATACTCTTTACGGGTAGGATTGACGAAACCACGTTTAGGCAGACGACGATAGAGCGGATTTTGTCCACCCTCGAAGCCCGGACGAACACCACCGCCAGAACGTGAGTTTTGACCTTTGTGACCGCGACCGGAAGTTTTACCATTTCCGCTACTTGGTCCACGACCAACGCGATTGCGTTCTTTTCGGGAACCAGGAGCTGGAGCAAGTTCATGTAACTTCATCGTTTGCACCTCCTTATGTTTGTTAATTTATGCGAGGCGATTAGCCTTCAATTTCAGTTACAGATAGCAAGTGACTCACTTTGTTGATCATTCCGCGAATTGCAGGACTGTCATTGTGAACCACTGTCGTGTTGAGTTTACGCAGGCCGAGCGTCTTAACAGTAACACGTTGTGTTTCTGGACGTCCGATTACACTACGTACGAGGGTAATTTGCAATTTTGCCATTGACGTTCCCCTCCTTAACCGCGCAATTCTTCGACAGATTTGCCGCGAAGTTTCGCGACCTCTTCAATGCGTTTCAGACGGGATAGTCCCTCTAAAGTTGCATTGACCATATTCATGGAATTCGAAGAACCCAGTGATTTTGTCAAAATGTCGCCAACGCCTGCCAATTCCAATACTGCACGAACTGGACCGCCAGCGATAACGCCAGTACCCTCTGATGCTGGTTTCAGCAACACACGTCCTGCGCCGAAGTGGCCAGTAACGAGATGGGGAATCGAAGTTCCTACGATTGGAATGTGAATCAGGTTTTTCTTGGCGTCTTCAATGCCTTTACGGATGGCATCCGGAACTTCGCCGGCTTTACCGATACCAGCACCGACGTAGCCATTGCCATCGCCCACAACAACGAGTGCACTAAAGCTGAAACGGCGTCCGCCTTTTACAACTTTTGCTACACGGTTAATGTGTACAACTCTTTCTGTCAGTTCTAAACTGTTCGGATCTACACGCAAGTCGTTAACCTCCTTTTAAGAATTATTCTAGAATTCAAGACCAGCTTCACGAGCTGCGTCAGCCAAAGCTTGAATCCGTCCATGGTACAAGTAACCTCCGCGGTCGAATACGACCACTGCATAACCTTTTTCTTTAGCACGCTCAGCGATCAATTGACCAACTTTTGCTGCAGCTTCAACGCTACCGCCATTACCGATGTTAGCAACTAGATCTTTATCAAGTGTAGAAGCGGATACGATAGTAACCCCTTTAACATCATCGATCAATTGAGCGTAGATGTGTTTCGAAGAACGGAACACGTTCAAACGTGGGCGCTCAGTAGTTCCCTGAATCTTCTTACGAACACGCAGGTGTCTTTTGAGACGAGCCTTGTTTTTATCTTCTTTTGTAATCATGACTTCCCTTTCACTCCCTTCAGTTTGCCGTAAACAGCTTCACTTTAAGATGCACGGGGTATCTTACAATTAAGTTCGAACTGGTTATTTCTTCTTACCAGCTTTACCTTCTTTGCGGATGATACGCTCGCCTTCATATTTGATACCTTTACCTTTATACGGTTCTGGCTCACGAACGGAACGAATTTTAGCAGCGTATGCGCCAACGCGTTCTTTATCGATACCTTTAACGATGATCTTCGTGTTCGCAGGAACTTCGAACTCGATACCAGCTTCCGGTGTAATTTCAACCGGGTGGGAATAACCAACGTTCAGAACGATTTTATCTCCGGATTTGCTTGCACGATATCCGACCCCAACCAGCTCCAGAGATTTCGAGAAACCTTCAGTCACACCAGCTACCATGTTGTTGACAACGGAGCGGGTTGTGCCGTGAAGTGAACGATGCAATTTGTTATCCGACGGACGAACAACGGTAATTTCGTTATTTTCAACTGTAACCTTCATGTCTTTATGAAGCTCACGAGTCAAAGAACCTTTTGGACCTTTTACTGTAATAACGGCGTTGTCCAAAGTGACATCTACACCGCTAGGTACTGCGATTGGTTTACGACCAATACGAGACATGTGTTGCACCTCCTTATCTTGTGACGTTTATTACCAAATGTAGCAGACAACTTCTCCGCCAGATTTTGATTGACGAGCTTCTTTGTCGGTCATAACTCCCTTAGATGTGGAGATAATCGCGATTCCTAAACCACCAAGTACACGAGGCACTTCATTGCTCTTCGTGTATACGCGAAGGCCTGGTTTACTGATTCTTTTCAAACCAGAAATAACACGCTCTTGGTTAGGGCCGTATTTCAAGAAGATACGGATAATCCCTTGTTTGCTATCTTCAACGAATTCCGCATCGCGGATGAAACCTTCACGCTTCAAAATGTCAGCGATTTGTTTCTTCATAGTAGAAGCAGGCATTTCTACCGTTTCGTGACGCACAATGTTAGCGTTACGAATACGAGTAAGCATATCTGCAATAGGATCAGACATAGTCATGTGTGTAAACCTCCTTCCCGTTTATAAACTTCTTACCAACTTGCTTTTTTCACGCCAGGGATCTGGCCTTTATAAGCTAATTCACGGAAACAAATTCTGCAAATTTTGAACTTTTGCAATACCGAATGTGGACGACCACAACGTTCGCAACGTGTATATGCACGTACTTTAAACTTGGGCGTACGTTGTTGTTTAACTTTCATCGAAGTTTTTGCCACTTAGCCTGACACCTCCTAAACATTTTCGGAGAAAATGGATTAACCGACTTTATTTTGCGAAAGGCATTCCCAGCTGACCCAGCAGCTCGCGGGATTCCTCGTCCGTCTTAGCAGTCGTTACAATAACGATGTCCATACCGCGGACTTTATCCACTTTGTCATATTCGATCTCGGGGAAGATCAATTGTTCTTTAAGACCAAGTGTGTAGTTACCACGGCCGTCAAAGGCTTTAGTGGAAACACCACGGAAGTCACGTACGCGTGGAAGCGTTACGTTGAACAATTTGTCCAAGAAGTAATACATACGCTCGCCGCGCAGTGTTACTTTAACCCCAATCGGCATATTTTCGCGTAGTTTAAAACCAGCGATGGATTTTTTAGCTTTAGTGATTACTGGTTTTTGACCAGCGATCAACTGCATGTCATTAACTGCAGCATCAAGTACTTTGGAGTTTTGAACAGCGTCACCCACACCCATGTTGATGACAACCTTCTCGATCTTAGGCACTTGCATAACAGTTGTATAGTTAAACTTCTGCATCAAAGCAGGTGTTATTTCGTTGAGATAACGTTCTTTCATTCTTGCTGCCATGAAGATTTAACCTCCTTTCTTAAGGGCTAGATTAGTCGATAATCTCTCCGGATCTTTTAGCAATCCGAACTTTTTTACCGTTGTCCAATACTTTGTAACCGATACGTGTTACTTTGCCGGACTTCGGATCGATGTGCATTACGTTGGACACATGAATCGAAGCTTCCTGCTCAATAATTCCACCCTGTGGATTCAGCTGGTTCGGCTTTTGGTGTTTTTTCACCATATTGACGCCTTCTACCAGAACGCGGTTTTCACGAGGATAAGCAGCGATGACACGGCCTTTTTTGCCTTTGTCTTTACCACTAATCACAAGCACCACATCATCTTTCTTCACGTGCAGTTTATTGTTATGGGATTCCAGAACTTTTTTCACTCTAGGCATTTATTACACCTCCTATAACTAACCTTCAACTTATTGGTGCTCGTGTTTATTAGATTACTTCCGGTGCCAAGGAAACGATCTTCATGTAGTCTTTATCGCGAAGTTCGCGAGCAACTGGTCCAAAGATACGTGTTCCACGAGGGCTTCTGTCGTCTTTAACAACAACAGCTGCATTTTCGTCGAATGCGATGTAAGATCCATCTTTACGACGAACGGAACGTTTCGTACGAACAACTACCGCTCTAACAACATCACCTTTTTTGACAACGCCGCCTGGTGTTGCTTGTTTAACGGAACAAACGATCAAATCACCGATTGCTGCTGTACGGCGTCCAGTACCACCCAGTACGCGGATACACATCAGTTCCTTCGCACCAGAGTTGTCAGCCACATGCAAGCGTGTAAATGGTTGAATCATTATAATTTCCTCCTTCCGGAAAAACTCTTTTGATTATCTTAGATGATAACCGCTTTTTCAACCACTTCAACTAGTCTCCAACGTTTGTCCTTGGACAACGGACGAGTTTCCATGACTTTTACGGTATCGCCAATTTTCGCAACGTTTTCCTCATCATGTGCTTTGAATTTCTTCGTAGACTTGATGCGTTTGTGGTACAAGTTATGTTTCTTATAGGTTTCAACAGCGACTACGATGGTTTTATCCATTTTATCACTGACCACTTTACCGATTAGCACTTTACGTGCATTACGTTCTTCGCTCATTAGTTAGCCTCCTTCCTGAATACGGATCTGAGATCCGTCTCACTTAACTAATCCCAAGCACTCTTTGATGGATTACGGTTTTAGCACGAGCTATTTCCTTGCGCACGTCACGAATCCGAGTCGGGTTGTCCAGTTGGCCAGTTGCCAATTGGAAACGGAGATTAAAAAGTTCCTCTTTGAATCCAGCGATCTTTTGTTCAATCTCAGCAGTGGTTAAGTTGCGAAGTTCATTAGCTTTCATTTGCTTCACCACCCAATTCTTCACGTTTCACAAACTTAGTCTTAACAGGCAGCTTGTGAGCGGCAAGACGCATCGCTTCACGAGCGATTTCTTCCGACACGCCTCCGAGTTCGAACATAATCTTGCCCGGTTTAACTACGGCTACCCATTTCTCAACGTTACCTTTACCACTACCCATACGAACCTCGAGAGGCTTTTGAGTAATAGGCTTATCTGGGAAAATCTTGATCCAAACTTGACCGCCACGTTTGATATAACGTGTCATTGCGATACGAGCAGCTTCGATCTGACGGTTAGTGATCCAAGATGGTTCCATTGCAACCAGGCCGAATTCGCCGAAGTTCAATTCAGTACCACCTTTTGCCATACCCTTCATGTGTCCGCGTTGTTGCTTGCGGTGTTTTACGCGTTTTGGTACCAACATGATTAGTTGCCTCCTTCCTGAGCAGCTTGTTTCTTAGCTGGGGGAAGAACTTCTCCACGGTAGATCCATACTTTTACGCCGATAAGACCGTAAGTTGTATGTGCTTCAGCCGTTCCGTAATCGATATCGGCACGAAGCGTATGAAGTGGAACTGTTCCTTCGCTATAACCTTCTGAACGAGCAATCTCAGCTCCGCCAAGACGTCCGCCTACTTGAGTTTTAATCCCTTTTGCGCCAGAACGCATAGTTCTTTGAATCGCTTGTTTGAGTGCACGACGGAACGATACACGGCGTTCCAATTGTTGAGCAATGCTCTCAGCTACAAGAATTGCATCCAATTCAGGGTGCTTGATTTCATTGATGTTGATGTGTACTTTTTTGCCACCAGCGATTGCTGTAACTGCGCTGCGAAGTACTTCTACTTCTGCTCCGCCTTTACCAATAACCATACCTGGTTTAGCAGTATGAATTGTAACGTTCACGCGGTTAGCCGCTCTTTCGATCTCGATATGGGAAACAGCGGAATCCTTCAATTTGCCTTTAAGGTATTCCCGGATTTTGACGTCTTCCATCAGAAGAGTACCGAAATCTTTTCCTGCATACCATTTAGATTCCCAATCGCGAATGATCCCGATCCGGAGTCCGATTGGATTTACCTTTTGACCCACGTGTTATCCCTCCTTATTTCTCAGATACCACCAGTGTAATGTGGCTCGTGCGTTTATTGATCCGACTTGCGCGGCCCATGGCGCGCGGACGGAAACGTTTCATAGTAGGTCCTTGGTTAACGAAAACCTCGCTAACGAACAAACTGTTCACGTCCAAAGAATAGTTATGCTCAGCATTCGCAATTGCCGAATTAAGCAACTTCTCAACGACCGGAGAAGCGGATTTCGGAGTGTGGCGAAGAATAGCAATTGCTTCCCCCACTTGCTTACCACGAATCAAGTCAACAACCAGTTTCGCTTTACGAGCGGAAATCCGCACCGATCTTGCATGTGCTTTTGCTTCCATTGTTTAACCTCCTTTCAAACAGAGACCTTATTATTATCTTCTTGTTTTCTTATCGTCACCCGCGTGGCCTTTGTAAGTACGTGTTGGCGCGAACTCGCCCAACTTGTGACCTACCATATCTTCTGTTACGTATACAGGCACGTGTTTACGGCCGTCATATACACCAAACGTATGTCCGATAAACTGAGGGAAAATGGTTGAGCGACGGGACCAAGTTTTAACTACAACCTTTTTTTCAGCCTCGTTCAGTTCCTCAACTTTTTTAAGCAGGTAGCCATCGATAAACGGCCCCTTCTTTAAACTGCGACCCATGTGTGAATCCTCCCTTCATCCGGTTCTTCAAACCGCGAATCGACGCTTCGCGCTTTATTAACTTGAAGCGTCTTATTTCGTGCGGCGGCGAACGATATATTTATCAGATGCCTTGTTTTTCTTACGCGTTTTGTAACCAAGGGTTGGTTTACCCCATGGAGACATAGGCGATTTACGTCCGATTGGAGCGCGGCCTTCACCACCACCGTGTGGGTGATCGTTCGGGTTCATTACTACACCGCGTACTTCAGGGCGACGGCCAAGCCAGCGACTACGTCCAGCTTTACCGATTTTGATCAATTCATGATCTTCGTTACCTACAGATCCGATAGTTGCACGGCATACGCTAAGGATCTTACGAACCTCACCGGATGACAAACGAACGGAACAGTACTTTTCTTCTTTACCAAGCAATTGAGCTTCTGTACCAGCAGCACGAACCAATTGTCCGCCTTTACCTGGCTTCAACTCAATGTTGTGGATAACTGTACCGACTGGGATATTCTCCAGTGCAAGACTGTTACCAATTTTGATGTCGGCTGTTGGGCCAGACTCTACTTTATCCCCAACTTTTAAGCCTTTAGGAGCGATGATATAACGTTTCTCTCCATCAGCATAGTGGATCAAAGCAATATTAGATGTACGGTTCGGGTCATACTCGATTGTAGCAACGCTACCTGGTATGCCGTCTTTAGTCCGTTTGAAGTCGATAATACGGTATTTACGTTTGTGTCCGCCGCCATGGTGACGAACCGTAATTTTACCTTGGTTGTTGCGTCCCGCATGTTTGAACAGCGGAGAAAGCAACGATTTCTCTGGCTGGTTTGTTGTGATTTCTTCAAACGTAGACACAGACATGTGGCGTCTTGCCGGAGAGGTCGGTTTGTACTTTTTGATTGGCACTATAGTTTCCTCCTTACTTTAAGAGTATTATTCTACCGCTTCAAAAAATTCAAGCGGTTTGCTGTCCGGGCTAAGCTTAACGATGGCTTTTTTCCACTCTGGAGTGTAACCAGAATATTTACCATAACGTTTCAGTTTGCCAGGTACGCGCATTGTGTTCACATTAGTTACTTTTACTTTGAAAATAGCCTCGACAGCTTTTTTGATTTCGGTTTTGTTAGCACGGATATCCACTTCAAAAGCGTATTTCATTTCGCTCATGTAGTCGGAAGTACGTTCCGTAATCACCGGACGTTTGATAATATCACGAGGATCTTTCATTACGCGAACACCTCCTCTACCTTCAGAACTGCTTCTTTAGTGATGATCAGTTTGTCGTACGTTAGTACGTCAAGAACATTAATGCCGTCAGCCGCTACGAATTTCACCCCAGGGATGTTACGAGCGGAAAGTGCTACGTTATCATCATAGCTAGTAGCTACGATCAAAGCTTTGCGTTCCACTTTCAGGTTGTTCAAGATTGCTGCGAATTCTTTCGTCTTCGGAGCATTCATTGTTAAGCTATCCAATACGATAATGTCATTCTCGAGTACTTTCGAGGACAAAGCGGATTTGATCGCCAAACGACGAACCTTCTTAGGCAATTTCCAAGAATAGCTGCGTGGTGTTGGTCCGAAGACAACGCCGCCGCCTTTCCATTGTGGAGAACGAATGGATCCTTGACGAGCGCGACCTGTACCTTTTTGTTTCCAAGGCTTACGTCCACCGCCACGAACTTCAGAACGTCCTTTTACTTTGTGTGTACCACGACGAAGGGAAGCTCTTTGCATAAGCGCAGCTTCATGTAGAACGTGCTCATTCGGTTCAATACCGAATACTGTATCACTCAGTTCTACTTCACCAACTTCGTTGCCACTAATATTAAAAAGTGTTACTTTTGGCATTTCATGTTCCTCCTTTCTTAGGTAATTATTTCTTAACGGTTTGTTTAACTTTCACGAAGCTGTTTTTAGGACCTGGGATAGCGCCTTTAACCAGCAATACGTTACGTTCAACGTCAACCTTGATGATTTCAAGCTTTTGAACCGTGATAGTCGTGTGACCCATATGTCCTGGAAGGCGTTTGCCCTTCGGAACACGGTTAGCTTGGATAGAACCCATGGAACCTGGTCTTCTGTGGTAACGCGATCCGTGTGCCATTGGTCCGCGGCTTTGTCCCCAACGTTTGATGTTACCTTGGAAACCTTTACCTTTGGATGTACCAGTTACGTCAACAAATTCGCCCTCAGCAAAGATATCAGCCTTCAGCTCTTGTCCAACCTCGAGAGTCCCGAGATCAACACCGCGAATTTCGCGAACGTAGCGCTTAGGTGTTGCATTTGCCTTTTTGGCGTGACCCTGTTCAGGCTTATTGGAGCGACTTTCTTTTTTATCAGAAAAGCCCAATTGCACTGCTTCATATCCGTCGATATTCAGGTCTTTCTTTTGCAGTACTACACAAGGTCCTGCTTCGATAACAGTAACTGGAATTACGTTACCTTCTGGAGTAAACACTTGAGTCATACCGAGTTTTTTTCCTAAGATACCTTTCAATGTTGACACCTCTTTTCTTTTCCTAAGTTACTAATAAAGAATTACAATTTGATTTCGATATCTACACCGGACGGTAGATCCAAGCGCATCAAGGCATCCACAGTTTGTGGTGTTGGGTTCACAATATCGATCAAACGTTTGTGAGTCCGTTGTTCAAACTGTTCACGGGAATCCTTGTACTTGTGTACCGCACGGAGAATAGTAATGATTTGCTTCTCAGTTGGCAACGGAATCGGTCCAGATACACCAGCACCCGAACGTTTTGCAGTTTCAACGATTTTCTCTGCGGATTGATCAAGAATTCTGTGGTCGTATGCTTTCAAGCGAATACGAATTTTTTGCTTTGCCATTTTAGTCCCTCCTTCTATCGCCCAATTTATTATCGGACATACTCCGTGAAAATTTTCTGACGTCGACCTCATGGCAAAGGGGCCGGGTGTGTCAGTAACCTCTCACATCATCGCAACGTCTCAGAACAACATTTATTATTATATATAATAGGCGGCAGTATTGCAAGCTTAAATAACAAAACAACGCATATTTTTTTCATGCGCTGCTTTATTACTATTATATAGGTTAAAGATTCTCAGTGGCAGACTTAAAAACTTCAGCTGACTCGGCAGTCTGTGCTGTTGCTGACCCAATTCCCTCTATAGTCTGAATCAATGTTCTTATTTCTTCTTCTACTATAACAATTTCTTGTGTGCTACTTCTCATCGCCTCAACAATTTCAGAAAATAAAAGACTTGTCTCAACGGATTGATGTTTCCCGCTTCTGGTTAGCTCTTGTACCTTACGTATCTCCTCAACGACCTGTTGTGTGAGAATTCCTGATTTGTACGTCAGCTCTACGATCTGAATTACAGTATTCTTCGTATCCTCTGCCAATCGACTAACTTCTTGAGCAACTACACTAAACCCTCTACCATGCACTCCGGCTCTAGCCGCTTCTATCGTTGCATTAAGTGAAAGAATTTTAGTTTGATCTGCAATATCTTTTACCGAGTTTACGATTTTTTGAATTTGTTTAGAGGAATTACTTAATTCGTGGACTGAATGTTCCATTTCACTAGTACTTTGATAAATAAGATTAATCTGTTCTGTTAAGCTATCCAAATGCTTATGTCCATCTGTAGCCAACCCCTGCGACTCTACAGCGGATGTAGCTGTATGTTGGAATGTTCTACTCACTTCATTGCTACTGGCTACTAGCTGCTTCACAGCAGCATTTGTGTCGATACTAAAATCTATTAATTCGCTGCTGAATTCAGCAATTTTCTGCTTTAACTCATTTTTAACCAAAAGGTATTGTTGTTCCTTCTCTTTGACGTTTTCCTTCTCATATTCCTCTAGGACAAGTTGTTGTTCAAGGTTAAGCAGCTTAGTTACGGTCTTAACTACATGTAGACGTGAATGGTCATCCTGTGTCTCATTATAAATAACTTGTATAAAAACGTTCTGAAGATTTTGAAAAGCGGATAAGTACCATTTAGGCTCAAGTCCTACTCTTTTGTGAATATTAGCAATCTTCATTCGCTTTGCTATGTATTCTTTATCAACATTGCCATCAAAAATTTCAATGATATGCTCGCGGAGTGTTGTTTTCAACCTCTCAATACTACTATGCTCCAGTATAATGGCTTCGAGTTTATCCACTCCTAATACCGAATTATAAAATTGATCAATGATATAGTCTATATTCTTTTCAACGCTAGGCTTAACCCTACGTAATAATTTCAAATCTGATTCAGTTAGATCAATCATTCTCATTTGCTCATTGAGTTCGTCATAACCCTCAAGAGTATGAAAAAAATCTTCAGTACGCTTAGTCTGGTGTTCATGTTCTAGATTAGGGGTGTGAGAATCCTCATTATTATTACGTGATGTTATAGCATGCATGAATGAAAAAGGACATTTTCCCATGTTATCACTCTCCCCTTAATTACTATTTTTTTACAATATTACCTCCCTTTCATTTTACTCTATGATTATTAAAATTGTAAACAATTTATCGTTGAATTTTGTAGAATTTTGTAGAATCATTCGAAATAATATACTTATTTTAGCTTATATTGTCGAATATTAGATGATTTATCCTCAAATGAAACGAAAAATCAATTAATAGTCTATCGAACAAAATAAGAAATTAAGTAATATTACAACAAAAAGCCCCGGATTCTCCGCAAGAAGAATCCGGGGCACTATGATTCAGAGTCTACCCGCAGATAGAAACGAATTTATTTTTGGATGGAAGCTACGCTACCTGCTCCAACTGTACGTCCACCTTCGCGAATGGAGAATTTAGTACCTTCTTCAATAGCGATAGGGGAGATCAAAGCAACAGTTACAGTGATGTTGTCACCAGGCATAACCATTTCAGTACCTTCTGGCAAGTTGATGATGCCAGTTACGTCAGTTGTACGGAAGTAGAACTGTGGACGGTAACCAGTGAAGAATGGTTTGTGACGTCCGCCTTCTTCTTTAGTCAAAACGTAGATTTGAGCAGTGAACTCAGTGTGTGGTTTAACAGAGTTCGGTTTAGCCAATACTTGGCCACGCTCGATCATAGTACGGTCTACACCACGAAGCAAAGCTCCGATGTTGTCGCCCGCTTGAGCGGAATCCAGCAATTTACGGAACATTTCTACGCCCGTAACTACGGATTTCTTAGTTTCTTCGTGAATACCAACGATTTCGATTTCTTCTCCGACTTTAACTGTTCCGCGTTCTACGCGACCAGTTGCCACAGTACCGCGACCAGTGATGGAGAATACATCTTCGACAGGCATCAAGAATGGTTTGTCAGTTTGACGCTCTGGAAGTGGAATGTACTCGTCGATTGTTTCGAACATTTCAACAATCTTCTTAGCATATTCGCCTTCTGGGTTTTGAAGAGCTTCACGAGCAGAACCACGAATGATTGGAGTATCGTCGCCTGGGAAGTCATACTCGCTAAGCAAGTCACGAACTTCCATTTCAACCAATTCCAACAACTCTTCGTCTTCAACCATGTCGCATTTGTTCAAGAAAACAACGATGTATGGAACACCTACTTGACGGGACAACAGGATGTGCTCGCGAGTTTGTGGCATAGGGCCATCAGCTGCGGATACAACCAGGATAGCTCCGTCCATTTGCGCTGCGCCTGTGATCATGTTTTTAACATAGTCGGCGTGACCAGGGCAGTCTACGTGAGCGTAGTGACGGTTAGGAGTTTCATATTCAACGTGGGAAGTGGAGATTGTGATACCACGTTCGCGCTCTTCAGGAGCTTTGTCGATTTGATCGAATGCGATAGCTGCGCCACCGTAAGTTTTGGACAATACAGTAGTGATTGCAGCAGTCAGAGTCGTTTTACCATGGTCGACGTGACCAATAGTACCGATGTTAACGTGCGGTTTGTTACGTTCAAACTTTGCCTTTGCCATTTGAACAGTTCCTCCTTAATGTGGGGTTCCTTATATTTGAGCCGCCCGTATATATGCTTATCTTAGATGACTGAGTGATTATACTCGGACGGCAAGTTAAAACTAGTAATTATTCTCCGCCTTTGTTCTTAGCAGCGATCTCTTCCGCAATGGATTTCGGAACTTCTTCATAGTGAGAAAGCTCCATTGAGAATACGCCACGTCCTTGAGTACCAGAACGAAGAGTTGTAGAGTATCCGAACATTTCGGAAAGAGGCACCTTAGCACGGATAATTTGCGCTCCACCACGGGAATCCATACCTTCGATACGGCCACGGCGGGAGTTCAGCATACCCATAACATCACCCATATATTCCTCAGGAACAGTTACTTCTACTTTCATGATTGGCTCAAGCAGGACAGGCTTACACTTGTCTTTAGCTGCTTTAAGCGCCATCGAGCCGGCAATTTTAAATGCCATTTCGTTGGAATCGACATCATGGTAAGAACCATCAACGATGGTAGCTTTAACGTCTACAAGCGGGAAGCCTGCAAGTACGCCGTTTTTCATTTGTTCTTCGATACCCGCAAGTGCAGGAGCGATGTACTCTCTAGGAACCGAGCCACCGACAACTTTACTTTCGAATTTGCTACCAGTACCTGGCTCGAGGGGTTCAAATTCAACCCATACGTGACCGTATTGACCACGACCACCAGATTGGCGTACAAATTTACCTTCGACGCGAGCAGGTGCCTTGAACGTTTCGCGGTAAGCAACCTGTGGTTTACCCACATTGGTTTCTACTTTGAACTCACGACGCATACGGTCGATGATGATGTCCAAGTGAAGTTCACCCATACCAGCCAGGATAGTTTGGCCTGTTTCTTCATCAGTATGAGCACGAAGAGTGGGATCCTCTTCAGTCAACTTACCGAGAGCAACGCCCAATTTATCTTGGTCAGCTTTTGTTTTTGGTTCAACAGCGATTTCGATAACTGGATCAGGAAAGTTCATTGATTCCAAAATTACTGGATGCTTCTCATCACACAGTGTATCACCTGTACTGGTGTCTTTCAAACCAACTGCTGCAGCGATGTCACCAGAATACACGATGGAAATCTCTTGACGGCTGTTAGCATGCATTTGAAGGATACGACCAATACGTTCACGCTTGTTCTTAGTAGCATTAACTACGTAAGATCCGGACTCTAGAATACCAGAGTATACACGGAAGAACGTAAGTTTACCTACATAAGGGTCAGTCATGATTTTAAATGCCAAAGCTGCAAACGGTTCTTCATCCGAAGAATGACGAACTGCTTCAGTTCCATCATCAAGATGTCCAGTGATAGCTGGAACGTCAAGAGGAGATGGCAAGTAATCAATAACCGCATCCAGCATAAGCTGAATCCCTTTGTTACGGTAGGAGGATCCAACAATTACAGGGAACAATTTAACTTCAACTACGCCTTTGCGCAGTGCAGCTTTAATTTCCGGAACTGTAATTTCTTCGCCTTCCAGGTACTTCATAGTCAGATCTTCATCAAGTTCAGCAACTTTCTCGATCAACTCGAGACGCAGCTCCTCAACTTTGGCCAAATATTCTTCCGGAATATCCGTTACTTCGATGTTTTGGCCTAGATCATCTCTGAACATGTGTGCTTTTTGCTCAACAAGGTCGATAATACCAGTGAAATCACTTTCTGCGCCAATTGGCAATTGAATAGCAACTGCATTGGCTTGAAGGCGATCACGCATAGTTTCGATTACGTTAAGGAAGTCTGCACCGATAATGTCCATTTTGTTCACATATGCAATACGGGGTACGTTATAACGGTCAGCCTGTCTCCATACGGTTTCAGACTGAGGCTCAACGCCCTCTTTTGCACTAAATACACCTACTGCCCCATCCAATACACGCAGGGAACGTTCAACTTCAACAGTGAAGTCAACGTGTCCTGGGGTATCAATGATATTGATGCGGTGACCTTTCCACGCAGCAGTCGTAGCAGCGGACGTAATCGTGATTCCGCGCTCTTGTTCTTGCTCCATCCAGTCCATTGTAGCAGCACCCTCGTGAACTTCACCGATTTTGTGCGTACGGCCTGTATAGAAAAGAATCCGCTCTGTGGTAGTTGTTTTACCAGCATCAATATGCGCCATGATCCCGATATTACGTGTATTTTTTAAGGAGAACTCTCTAGCCATGAAATGGATCTCCCTTCAAAATATAAGTTATTTGAATGACCTTAATCCTACCAACGGTAGTGAGCGAACGCTTTGTTTGCTTCAGCCATTTTGTGTGTATCTTCGCGTTTCTTAACAGAAGCGCCTGTGTTGTTGGAAGCGTCGATGATCTCAGCCGCCAAACGCTCTTCCATCGTCTTCTCACCGCGGTTGCGAGAGTAGTTTACGAGCCAACGTAATCCCAGAGCAGTACGTCTCTCTGGTTTAACCTCGATAGGTACTTGATAGTTAGCACCACCGACACGACGAGCTTTGACTTCCAAAACCGGCATGATGTTCTTGATGGCAGCTTCGAAAACTTCCATCGGATCTTTACCCGTACGTTCTTCAATCAATTTGAATGAATTGTACAGAATGCTTTGAGCGACACCTCTTTTACCACCCAGCATAATGCGGTTAATCAAACGAGTAACCAACTTGCTATTATACAACGGATCTGGCAATACGTCTCTCTTAGTAACTGGACCTTTGCGTGGCATGGATATCCCCCTTTCTTAAATGTTTATTATTCTAGAATTTTTTCTTATTTCTTAGCTTTAGGACGTTTAGCACCGTATTTAGAACGAGCTTGCATCCGGTTAGCTACACCTGCTGTATCCAATGCACCACGAACGATATGGTAACGAACCCCTGCAAGGTCCTTTACTTTACCTCCGCGAAGTAATACAACACTGTGCTCTTGTAAGTTATGTCCGATACCCGGGATATAAGCTGTTACCTCGAGACGGTTCGTCAAACGAACACGGGCATATTTACGAAGCGCTGAGTTTGGTTTACGTGGAGTCATAGTACCAACACGAGTGCACACACCGCGTTTTTGCGGAGCGCTCAAATTTGTAGCCTCACGCTTGAGGGCGTTATACCCTTTTTGAAGAGCGGGAGATTTAGATTTTTCGATTTTGGCTTGACGGCCTTTACGAACCAATTGGTTAATTGTTGGCATGTTGTTGCCACCCCCTTCCTGAAATGATAGCCGATTTAAGAACTCTAAGCCCACAGACCCAGGCGGTTCATAAAAAGACAAATGAAAAGTTCTTGCCGCTGGAGTTCACCCCAGTACAAAAACATTTCCGTAGCTATTGTTTTAAGACGGCTGCCATCGCAGCGCCAACTTCTATTCCGCAGGCCTTGCCCAAATTTAGCATTGTATCCACGTATGTGATCTTAACACCTTGTTTGTTACAAAGCATAACTATCCTGGAAGTAAGCCTTTGATCTCCGTCCTCTGCCACATAGACTTCTGCGGCTTGGCCCAACTCTACCGCCTTGACGGTTTGTTTGGTACCGATCTTGACCTGAGCATCCTGTAGTCCTCTATCATCAGTCATAATCATTACCTCCAATGAACAAGGATAACATGGCTACTCACGCACCTTAGACATTTTAGCATTATCAATAGATGGTGTCAAGAAATTCAGCAATAATATTTATCATTATTATACACAGCAGATATTCGTGTCACACCTATGAATAGGTATGACACGAGTTCACTACCATGATTGCTAATTTATTCAGCAGGAACCGGCTCTAAAGATTCAAGCGTGCTTTCTGCATTTGGATCACTTAACTTAACATTACGGTAACGATTCATACCAGTACCTGCAGGAATCAACTTACCGATAATAACATTTTCTTTGAGTCCAAGCAACTTATCTACTTTGCCTTTGATAGCAGCATCTGTTAAGACACGAGTTGTTTCTTGGAAAGATGCAGCGGATAAGAAGGAATCTGTCTCAAGAGATGCCTTGGTAATACCGAGCAAGACTGGTTTAGCAACTGCAGGCTCTTTACCAGACAAGATGGCTTCCTTGTTAGCAGCTTCATATTCATGAATATCCGCAAACGCACCTGGTAACAGACTTGTGTCACCTGCATCAATGATACGGATCTTCCGAAGCATTTGTTTGATCATAACTTCAATGTGCTTATCATTGATCTCAACGCCCTGGTTACGATATACACGCTGAACTTCTTGCAGAATGTAGTTTTGTACCCCACGGATCCCTTTGATTCGCAGCATTTCTTTAGGGTCAATCGAACCGTCTGTCAACTCATCGCCGGCTTCAATCTCTTGGCCTTCGCTGACACGTAGACGTGAACCATAAGTTATGGAATAAGTCTTGGATTCTGCTTCACCTTGAACCTCGATTTCACGACGATCCTTAGTTTCACGGATTTCCTTGATTACACCATCGATCTCACTGATTGTAGCCTGACCTTTAGGGTTACGGGCTTCAAACAACTCTTGAATACGCGGCAAACCTTGCGTGATGTCATCACCGGCAACACCGCCGGTATGGAACGTACGCATTGTAAGCTGGGTTCCTGGTTCACCGATAGATTGTGCAGCGATAATACCAACTGCTTCACCGATCTCAACGTGTTTACCAGTTGCCAAGTTACGACCGTAACATTTCTTACAAACACCATGACGAGCACGGCAGCTTAGTACAGAGCGGATTTGTAGCTTAGTTACACCAGCGTCTACGATTGCTTCCGCTTTATCGGAGTCAATCAAATCGTTGCGGTGAACAATGATTTCGCCTGTTTCTGGATGACGGACAGTCTCGAAGCAGTAACGACCTTCGATACGGTCATACAGATCCTCAATAACCTCTTTACCATCCTGAATACGACTAACTGTAAATCCTTTATCCGTTCCACAATCTTCCTCACGGACGATAACGTCCTGAGCTACGTCAACGAGACGACGAGTCAAGTAACCGGAGTCAGCAGTACGAAGTGCGGTATCGGCAAGACCTTTACGCGCTCCGTGAGTGGAAATAAAGTACTCCAAGACCGTAAGACCTTCACGGAAATTCGCTTTAATTGGCAATTCGAAAATCCGACCCGAAGGTGTTGCCATCAGACCACGCATACCACCCAGCTGAGTGATCTGCGATTTGTTACCCCGCGCTTTGGAGTCAACCATGAGCATGATAGAGTTGAAACGGTCCATCGATTTCAGCAGGATGTTCGTAAGATCATCCTTCGTTTTCGACCAGATCTCAATAACACGGTCGTACCGTTCGTCATTAGTGATCAGACCACGGCGATATTGGTTAGCAACCACATCTACCTTAGCTTCGGACTCTTTCAAGATCGTAACTTTCTCCTCAGGCACGATAACATCCGACACGGCAACGGTAACACCGGAACGTGTGGAATAAGTGAAGCCGAGTTGTTTAATTTTATCCAAAATCATAGAGGTTTTGGTTGTATGATAAGTTTCAAAACAACGTGCGATAATCAGACCCAGATATTCTTTACCTACAGCGCTGGCTTCAGGAGCGGATTCAATCAGCTCGCGAATATCTGCACCTTTTTCATAGATAAAGTATTTTTCTGGCGTGCCGTGCAGCAAGTTAGTCTTAGTCGCTTCATTGATATAAGGGAAACTACTTGGGTAAATTTCATTAAAGATAATCTTACCGATTGTAGTAATCAACATTGCGCCTTGTTGTTTTTCCGTAAAGCAAGTCTTACCCAGTGCTTTAACTGGAATAGCTACACGAGCATGAAGTCCTGCAGTTCCGCGTTGGTAAGCTGATACAGCTTCATTTACGGTACGCAGAATCATACCTGATCCTTTTTCTTCCTTGTTGTCCATGGTCAGGTAGAAAGTACCAAGGACCATATCCTGGGAAGGTGTTACAACCGGTTTTCCGTCTTTAGGGTTCAAGATATTACCGGATGCAAGCATGAGAATACGTGCTTCCGCTTGAGCTTCTGCTGACAGAGGAACGTGCACCGCCATTTGGTCACCGTCAAAGTCGGCGTTATAAGCCGTACATACGAGTGGGTGAAGACGAATAGCATGACCTTCCACCAAAATCGGTTCAAAAGCTTGGATACCGAGACGGTGAAGTGTTGGTGCGCGGTTTAGAAGTACTGGGTGCTCTCTGATTACTTCTTCAAGTACATCCCATACTTCAGGACTTACACGCTCAACTTTACGTTTTGCGCTCTTTATGTTGTGGGCTAGGCCCTTATTAACCAATTCCTTCATGACAAAAGGTTTGAACAATTCTAGCGCCATTTTCTTAGGAAGTCCGCACTGGTACATCTTGAGGTACGGTCCTACAACGATAACGGAACGACCAGAGTAGTCAACCCGTTTACCGAGCAAGTTCTGACGGAAACGTCCTTGTTTACCTTTCAGCATGTGGCTGAGAGATTTTAATGGACGGTTACCAGGACCCGTTACCGGACGTCCTCTACGGCCGTTATCGATGAGAGCATCGACAGCTTCCTGTAGCATCCGTTTCTCGTTCTGCACGATAATGTCAGGTGCACCAAGATCCAGCAGTCTCTTCAGACGGTTGTTCCGGTTAATAACACGACGATAGAGATCATTCAAGTCGGACGTAGCAAAACGGCCACCATCCAATTGAACCATCGGACGAAGCTCCGGAGGAATAACCGGAAGAACATCCATGATCATCCAATCAGGCTTGTTGCCGGAGTTACGGAATGCTTCAATGACTTCCAGACGTTTGATCGCCCGGTTACGGCGTTGGCCTTGGGCCGTACGCAGTTCTTCTTTGAGGAATTCCAGCTCTTTATCGATGTCGATATCTTGAAGAAGCTTTTTAACAGCTTCAGCACCCATGCCGGCTTGGAAACCGTAACCGTATTTTTCACGGTAGCTACGATATTCTTTCTCGGACAGAAGTTGTTTCTTTTCCAGTGGTGTTTCACCTGGGTCAGTTACAACATACGAAGCGAAGTAGATAATCTCTTCAAGTGATCTTGGAGACATATCTAGTGCCAAACCCATGCGGCTTGGGATACCTTTGAAGTACCAGATATGAGATACCGGAGCAGCCAATTCAATGTGACCCATACGTTCACGACGAACTTTAGCACGGGTAACTTCAACGCCACAACGGTCGCAGACTACGCCCTTATAACGGACACGTTTGTATTTACCGCAATGACATTCCCAGTCTTTTTGCGGTCCAAAGATACGCTCGCAGAAAAGACCCTCTTTTTCCGGTTTCAATGTACGATAGTTAATGGTTTCCGGTTTCTTAACTTCTCCGCGGGACCATGAACGAATCTTCTCCGGAGAAGCGAGTCCGATTTTCATAAATTCAAAATTGTTAACGTCCAACAAGGAGCAACCCTCCTTAACCTAATCCTGATTTAGTACCGCTTTGCCCTCCTCTGACTGTTACATCAAAAGAGGGCGCGGTCCTTTATAAAATGGAACTTTAAAGCTCCAAGCGTGATTATTCTGCTCCGACTTCTGCGCCTTCTAAATTGAGGCTCAGCTTGTCGCCTGACGTCTCGTCCTCATCGTCCAATTCTCTCATTTCAATTTCCTGCTCGTCACCGCTAAGAATCTTAACATCCATACCCAGGGACTGCAGTTCTTTGATCAATACCTTGAACGATTCAGGAACACCTGGTTCCGGTACATTTTCACCTTTGACAATGGATTCGTACGTCTTCACGCGACCAACCACGTCATCGGATTTTACGGTCAAAATTTCTTGCAATGTATATGCAGCACCGTAAGCTTCAAGCGCCCACACTTCCATCTCCCCGAAACGCTGTCCACCAAACTGAGCTTTACCACCCAGTGGCTGCTGCGTAACTAGTGAGTAAGGTCCTGTTGAACGGGCGTGAATCTTATCATCAACCATGTGCGCCAGTTTGATCATATGCATGACGCCGACAGTAACTTCACGTTCGAAGCGTTCACCTGTCCGACCATCGTACAATATAGTCTTACCATTACGCTGCATGCCAGCTTCTTCCATCGTATCAAATACGTCATACTCACGCGCTCCGTCGAATACCGGCGTTGCAATGTGAATTCCCAGACGCAATGCGGCCATACCAATATGGACCTCAAGCACCTGTCCGATATTCATACGAGAAGGAACGCCTAGAGGGTTAAGAACAACCTGTACTGGCGTACCGTCCGGAAGGAACGGCATATCTTCTTCTGGCAGGATACGAGCAACGACACCCTTGTTACCGTGACGTCCGGCCATTTTGTCACCTTCAGAAATCTTACGTTTCTGAGCGATGTACACACGAACCAATTGATTTACGCCAGGAGGCAGCTCATCGCCGTTCTCACGTGTAAACACTTTAACGTCAACGATAATACCATCACTACCGTGAGGAACGCGTAAAGAGGTATCCCGCACTTCACGAGCCTTCTCACCAAAGATAGCGTGTAGGAGACGCTCTTCTGCAGTCAATTCAGTTACACCCTTTGGAGTAACCTTACCAACTAGAATGTCACCAGCACTGATTTCCGCACCGATGCGGATAATTCCACGCTCATCAAGATTGCGCAGAGCTTCTTCGCCCACGTTTGGAATATCACGTGTGATTTCTTCAGGTCCCAGTTTAGTGTCACGAGCTTCGGATTCGTATTCCTCGATATGAATCGAAGTGTATACATCTTCCTTTACTAGTTTTTCACTTAACAGGATCGCATCCTCGTAGTTGTAACCTTCCCAAGTCATGAACGCAACGACTACGTTACGACCAAGAGCAAGTTCGCCCATTTCTGTAGAAGGACCGTCCGCCAGGATGTCACCCTTCTTAACAATATCCCCTCTTTTAGCTAGAGGACGCTGGTTAATACAGGTACCTTGGTTAGAACGCATAAATTTGTGTAATTTATATTTAACGATATCGCCTTTAACTTCTTTGCCTTCGACAGTCTCAACCCGGCGCAGCCAAATTTCATTAGCTGAAGAACGTTCGATAATACCGTCATACTTAGAAACAACACATACGCCAGAATCCTTAGCGGATTTATGTTCCATCCCTGTTCCGACCAACGGAGCTTTAGGAATTAGAAGCGGAACAGCTTGACGCTGCATGTTAGATCCCATCAGAGCGCGGTTGGAGTCATCGTTCTCAAGGAACGGAATGAGCGCCGTAGCGACGGATACGACCTGTTTAGGCGAAACATCCATGTAATCCACACGATTACTTGGCATTGTTGTAATGTTGTCAGAGTCTTTATTGTAACGAACGATTACCATGTCTTCCTTAAAGGAGCCATCTTCATCGATCAATACGTTAGCCTGAGCAACTACATAATTATCTTCCTCATCCGCAGTCAGATAATCGATTTGTTCAGTTACCTTACCAGTCTTTGGATCTACCCAACGATATGGAGCTTCAATAAAGCCATATTCGTTGATACGAGCAAAGGTGGACAAGGAGTTGATCAATCCAATGTTCGGACCTTCCGGTGTTTCAATTGGACACATCCGGCCGTAGTGACTGTGATGGACGTCACGAACTTCAAAGCCCGCGCGTTCACGTGTCAAACCACCAGGTCCGAGTGCAGACAGACGACGTTTATGCGTAAGTTCCGCAAGTGGGTTCGTCTGGTCCATAAACTGAGACAACTGGGAGCTACCGAAAAACTCTTTAATGGACGCGATAACCGGACGAATATTGATCAGAGCTTGAGGCGTAATAGCATTAGCATCCTGAATCGACATTCTTTCACGCACAACGCGCTCCATACGGGACAAACCGATACGGAACTGATTCTGCAGAAGTTCACCTACAGAACGTAGACGACGGTTACCCAGATGGTCAATATCATCGGTATTACCAATTCCGTGAAGCAAATTAATAAAGTAGCTGATCGAGGATATAATATCAGCTTGAGTAATGTGCTTAACAGACTTGTCGATGTTGCCGTTAGCGATCAGCTTAATAACCCGACCTTCTTCAATTGGCGAGAATACGTCAATTGTTTGAAGAGGAATATCTTCACTGTCCGTAACTCCGCCAGTAACACGGTAGTTTTTAAAGGCAACATTCTTTTCGAAATACGGAATCAATTCATCAAGCAGTCTACGATCGACCATTTGGCCGGATTCTGCCAGAATTTCTCCGGTAGAGTCATCAACCAAAGGTTGAGCAAGACGTTGATTGAAAAGACGGTTCTTAATGTGCAGCTTTTTATTGATTTTGTAACGGCCTACATTAGCTAGGTCGTAGCGTTTTGGATCAAAGAAACGCGCAACCAGCAAACTTCTGGCATTGTCTAGTGTCGGCGGTTCGCCCGGACGGAGTCGCTCATAAATCTCAATAAGCGCCTTCTCCGTGGAGTCCGTGTTGTCTTTATCCAGCGTATTGCGAATATATTCATCATTGCCAAGCAATTCCAGAATTTCGGCATCACTACCGAAACCGAGAGCACGCAAAAGTACGGTAACAGGAATTTTACGAGTCCGATCGATACGAACATACATAATATCCTTAGCGTCGGTCTCAAGTTCCAACCAGGCTCCGCGGTTCGGGATTACTGTGGCGGTGTAGGTTTTTTTGCCGTTCTTATCCACTTTTGTGCTGAAATAGACGCTTGGAGAGCGAACCAACTGGCTGACAATAACCCGTTCTGCACCGTTAATAATAAAAGTGCCGGTCTCCGTCATCAGCGGGAAATCTCCCATGAACACTTCCTGCTCTTTGACCTCACCGGTCTCCTTATTAATGAGCCGCACCTTTACACGCAGAGGAGCCGCATACGTCACGTCCCGCTCTTTAGCGTCGTCAACCGTATATTTCGGTTCACCCAGGCTGTAATCAATGAACTCTAGTACCAAATTACCTGTGAAATCCTGGATCGGCGAGATGTCCTGAAACATTTCCCGCAATCCTTCCTCCAAAAACCAATCATAAGATTTTTGTTGGATCTCGATCAGGTTCGGGACCTCGAGTACCTCGTTAATTCTCGCATAGCTCCGCCGAGTGCGTCGACCATACTGAACAAGATGTCCTGCCAACTTTACTCACCCCTCATGTCTACTCACTTAAAAATTGATTGCGAACCCTTGTTTGGAACCGTATAATGGAACCATACTACAAGGATTCAGTCATAAATAAAAGAAAAGCCCTTATCGAAATCTTCGAAAAAAGAGCGCACTTATCCATGACCAAAATACTCCTTATCCAGTAGATTTGCCCAAAACGTACATATTATACGTCACCAAGCAACAGTTTATGCGCTATTATCTATTACCGCGTAACACTCGCTACGCCAGAGCATAGAGAACCAATTCGCAAAAAACTTGCCGTACGGCTTGCGCTAGCCGGCGACAATATATCGCTTGACATTTTCAGCAAACTAAAGACATGGAGCCTATCTTAATACTGACATTTTATAATAATACCATTATCACTATCACATGTCAATAACCTATTGATTTTTATTTTTGAGCTTTAATAATACGATAACCTTTATCTTTGCCCACTTCTTCTACATTTGAGAACAAGCTTTCAAGTTTAGCTACCGCTGATGGAGCGCCCTGCTTCTTCTGAATAACAATCCACAGAAATCCACTCTCATTTAAATGCTCATAAGCTTCTTCAAAAATCTGATGCACTACAGCTTTTCCTGCACGTATCGGAGGATTGGTAAGAATCACATCGAACTTTTGTTGTTCATTCAATGCGCCGAGCACATCGCTTTCCATTACCGTAACATTCCGGATTCCATTGTGCTGGGCATTTTCACGCGCAAGTTCTACCGCACGACTATTAATATCAATCATCGTAACTTGCCCTTTGGGGGCTAGGTATGCTGCACTTATGCCTATCGGTCCATATCCGCAACCCACATCAAGCACTGCTGAACCGTCCGGAATATCCATAGCTTCAATGAGAACTCGACTACCGTAATCGATGTCTCCTTTAGAGAACACACCCGCATCACTTGTAAAACGAAAGCTTTTGCCTCTTAGAACGGTGTCGATGGTACGTCTGTCATGACGCACTTCCGGTTGCTGCGAATAATAATGTTGCGACATCTCTATCCTCCCTTTCCTTTATGTTAATAGTTTGTATTCACACAACCTACTAACTCTATCAAGCATAAACGCCTCTGATGTCCTTATAAGGACGGTAAGCTTTCAGCGAGAAATATAAAGATAAAGTATAGTATAAAACTTATACTTTCTTATATTTTTATAAAATAAACCCCTTGAACAAGTTCAAGGGGTTTTCAGTATAGAAGGAATTACTTCACTTCTACAGCTGCGCCTGCTTCTTCCAATTTTGCTTTAGTAGCTTCGGCTTCGTCTTTGCTTACTTTTTCTTTGATTGCTTTTGGTGCGTTGTCTACAAGGTCTTTAGCTTCTTTCAAGCCAAGGCCTGTGATTTCGCGAACGATTTTGATAACGTTGATTTTGGAAGCGCCAGCGCCTGTCAAAATTACGTCAAATTCGGATTGCTCTTCAGCTACTGCTGCTACCGCACCGCCAGCTGCTACTGGAGCTGCTGCTGTTACGCCAAATTCTTCTTCAATTGCTTTAACCAGGTCGTTCAGTTCCAATACGCTCATGCCTTTAATTGCTTCCAAGATTGCTTCTTTACTCATGATTGAACCTCCATTTATAATTTAAATTTGTTTGTGGTATTGATTTATGCTGCAAGAGTCAAAGGCTTACGCGCTTTGTTCTTCTTTTTCAGCAACAGCTTTAACTGCAAGCGCGAAGTTGCGCATTGGAGCTTGAAGTACGCTAAGCAGCATGGACAGCAAACCATCGCGGGATGGAAGCTCAGCCAGTGCTTTCAATTGGTCCGCGTCGATGACACGTCCTTCTACTACGCCGCCTTTCAATTTCAAAGCGTCGTTTTTCTTGGCGAAATCGTTCAAAATTTTAGCTGGAGCTACTGCATCAGTTGTGCTGAATGCGATAGCTGTTGGACCAGTCAAAACTTCATCCAACTCAGTCAACTCAGCCGCAGCAGTTGCGCGACGTAGCAATGTGTTCTTCAGGACTTGAAACTCAACGCCAGCTTCACGAAGTTGCTTACGCAGTTCAGTCACTTGGGAAACGTTCAATCCACGGTAGTCCGCTACAACAGTCGAAAGACTGTTTTGCAGTTTCGCAGTAACAACGTCAACCGCATCCTGTTTTGCTTGAATTACTTTTGCATTTGCCAATGTATACACCTCCTGAAAATTTATGTGTCGGCGTCCTTTCCAAGGAAAGCATCACCGCTCCTACGCAGGCATTAGAAAAGCCTCCGCAGAATCACGAAGGCTTGATAAAACGAAAGTTATACGAGCAAGCTCGTTACTTCTTGTTTCTATCACAACACCTCGGTAGGAAATTAAGCACTAAGGCACCTACTGTCTACGGTAAGCATATTCAAGGTTAAGATTGATACCTTAAGTTTCACAACTGTTATAGATTATCAAAATCGACTCAAAGAGTCAACCCTTATTTATCTGAAGACGGTTGTGTTCACACGAGCGCTAGGACCCATTGTGGAAGAAATCGAGATGCCTTTAAGGTATACACCTTTAGCAGCAGCTGGTTTCGCACGGTTCAAAGCGTCGATAAGAGCTTTAAGGTTATCGTTCAATTGTGCAGCATCAAAGGACACTTTGCCGATTGGCGCGTGAATTTGACCTGCTTTGTCAAGACGATATTCGATTTTACCGGCTTTGATTTCTTGCACAGCCTTGGAAACATCGAATGTAACTGTGCCAGCTTTAGGGTTAGGCATAAGACCTTTACCACCAAGCAGACGACCCAGTTTACCGACTTCACTCATCATATCAGGTGTAGCTACGCAGACATCAAATTCAAACCAGCCTTGTTGAATTTTGTTGATCATGTCTTGATCACCAACAAAATCCGCGCCAGCAGCTTCTGCCTCTTTCGCTTTTTCACCTTTTGCAAATACAAGCACGCGTTGTGTTTTACCAGTGCCGTGAGGCAGGACAACAACACCACGAACTGCTTGGTCTTGTTTACGCGGGTCTACACCCAGACGAACTGCTGCTTCAACGGTTTCGTCGAATTTTGCAGTCGCTGCCTTTTTCACAAGCTCTACAGCTTCTGAAGGCTCGTAAGTTGCTTCGCTGTTGATCAGCTTAGCAGCTTCTTGGTATTTCTTACCATGTTTAGCCATGAAAATGTTCCTCCTTTGTGGTGTTAGCGGAAATTCCTCCCACATACTTGCGGGTCACGAATGACCGATCCTTCGAAAACTACTAGTCTTCGATTGTGATGCCCATACTGCGAGCAGTACCTTCAACCATACGCATTGCAGCTTCTACAGATGCAGCGTTAAGGTCAGGCATTTTTGTTTCAGCAATTTCACGAACCGCAGCGCGGCCGATTTTTGCTACTTTTTTCTTGTTTGGTTCGCCGGATCCTTTTTCTACTTTAGCAGCGATGCGAAGCAGAACAGCAGCCGGAGGAGTTTTAGTGATGAACGTAAAGGAACGGTCTTCAAATACTGTAATTTCAACCGGAATGATCAAGCCAGCCTGGTCGGCAGTACGAGCATTAAATTCCTTACAGAATGCCATGATGTTGACACCTGCTTGACCTAACGCCGGACCTACTGGAGGCGCTGGATTCGCTTTCCCTGCAGGAATCTGCAGTTTCACCATTTTAATAACTTTTTTAGCCATGAGTGACACCTCCTTGCAAAAATAGTGGTCTTCGAACGCCATTGGCGCTCTCCCACAAGAAACCCTTAGCTTATGTTATATTTTCTCCACTTGAGTGAAATCCAACTCTAGCGGGGTTTCCCGTCCAAACATGTTCACATGCACTTTGATCTTGCTCTTGTCAGCCAAAATTTCTTCCACGGATCCCACAAAATTCGCAAACGGACCAACCATAATACGTACGGATTCCTTGATTTCGAAATCAATCTTCGCTTTAGGTTCAACCATGCCCATATGCTTCAGAATTTGTTCTACCTCTTCCGGAAGCAAAGCTGTTGGTTTAGACCCTGAGCCTGTCGAACCAACAAATCCAGTAACGCCCGGAGTATTGCGGACAACATACCAGGAATCATCAGTCTGAACCATTTCCACCAAAACATAACCCGGGTAAACTTTACGCATAACGGTTTTTTTCTTACCGTCTTTGTTTACAATTTCTTCTTCCATAGGAACAAGAACGCGGAATATTTTGTCTTCCATGCCCATGGACTCAACGCGCTTTTCCAAATTGGCTTTGACCTTATTCTCATACCCAGAATAGGTATGAACGACATACCATCTTTTTTCCATATCAAGCCACCTGGGACCTCTCTAAATAATCGCTTCAATCACAGCGGAAATACCGATGTCCAGAACCCAGAAGTAAATAGCGACAACTACAATTGTACCGAGAACGATCAATGTATAGTTGGTCAATTCTTTACGACTTGGCCAGCGAACTTTTTTGAGTTCACTCCAGCTCTCAGTGAAAAAGGAAAACATAGACTTGAAACTACGTTTCATGCCGACTACACCTCCACAGACTATCTGGTTTCGCGATGAGGAGTTTGCGAGTTACAATACTTGCAAAATTTCTTCATCTCCATGCGGTCGGGGTGATTTCGCTTGTTTTTGGTAGTCGCATAGTTTCTTTGTTTGCAACTTGTACAAGCCAAAGTGATAATTACCCGCATGATGTGCACCTCCCGAGACGTCCTTCTAACAATACAATTAGAAGACGTAAATATTGATCCTAAAAAAAGCCGCGAATTTAGGCCTACCTAAAACACTTTAGCATAATGTCAAGGTCTGTGTCAACGAAAGAATTCCGTTCTGCACTGGGTAATTTCGGGTGTTATAGTCATATGGCCGTACCCTGTCCTTGGGTCTATCTCTTCCTCACACTTCGCTGTCTTCCTTATCATTATGGGGCATTCCGACTGTGTATAAACCTACCCTCAACGGCAACAACTAAAATCGACTCAAATAGAATTTTATGGTGTTAGCTCCTAATTCTATCTAAGCAATTTCATGAGACTAAAAAAAAGAACTCGATGTACGAGCCCTCTTGTGTTCATTATATCATTAATTGTCACGCACTTCTAGATATCTTTCTAATTTCCGCTTTACTCGTTGTAAAGCGTTGTCAATAGATTTCACATGTCGCTTAAGATCTTCAGCAATTTCCTGATAAGATCGTCCGTCTAAATACAACATCAGAACCTTACGCTCTAGGTCACTTAAAATCTCTGCCATCTTATCTTCAAGTCCAATGAATTCTTCTTGATTGATAATTAGCTCTTCTGGATCTAGTACCTGAGTTCCACAAATGACATCCATAAGCGTCCGGTCGGAATCTTCATCATAAATGGGCTTGTCCAGAGAAACATAAGAATTAAGCGGAATATGCTTCTGACGAGTGGCCGTCTTAATAGCGGTTATAATCTGACGTGTTATGCAGAGCTCAGCAAAAGCCTTGAATGAAGAGAGCTTGTCACCTTTAAAGTCACGAATAGCCTTATAGAGACCAATCATTCCTTCTTGAACAATATCTTCACGATCTGCCCCGATCAAGAAATAAGAGCGGGCTTTAGCACGTACAAAATTACGGTATTTATTAATTAAGTGTTCCAATGCGCCACTGTCGCCACCACGGAAAGCCTCGACAATATCTTCATCACTTATGAAATCATACTCGGACAGCATTATTTCCTTGAGGTCGACACTCACCAAGAATCCCCCCGGCTGCAACGCAAGACACATCGTTACTTCGCGAAATATAGGATCAGTATATATTATGTTACCTTACACCGTCAACCGGATTTGTCCAAAATCAATCTGCAATAGCATAAAATGGAATAAAAATATCACCTAAATCTTCCCACTTGTCACTGCCTACGCCATTTTTCCAATTTACTACGCACATCAGGAGGCAGCTTATCTTCTAAGGAATGACGTGTAGAACTGATGCTACCAGGTTCAATAGCTTTTTTAACTTGCTTCTGGTTCTCCTCAATTTCCAGGTGTAGCTCCCTTGCAGAAATTCGCAATGCACCTTGAGCAAAAATAATATGCTGCTCTATAAGATCACTAGTAGCTACATAGATCTGCCGGCGCCGATTGCTAAATTCCCCAACCAGTCGCTCAATGCATTCATCTGCGGTTTCTTTTTCCTTGGTGAAATACACCTGAACCTTACCCTGGACAAATGACCTTCCTAACCCTGGAACACGGTATGCATCAAAAACTGCAATCACTCTTCGTCCTGAGTAAGCTTGGTAATCCGCCAGCAAATCCATTAAGCGGTCGCGTGCTTCCTGCATACCAATCTGGGACAGTGCCGCAAGTTCCGGCCAGCCACCGATCATATTGTACCCGTCCACAAGCAGCACATCGCGCCAGTCGGCCATAGTTATCCCTGCTGTTGCCGAAGGCGTACCACTTCATACATAATGACTCCTGCGGCGACAGAGGCATTTAATGAATTGATTTTTCCGGCCATCGGCAGCTTAAGTAATACATCACATTTTTCACGAATCAAGCGTCCCATTCCTTTATTCTCATTACCGATTACAACAGCTACCGGTCCTGTGAAAATATTGGATCCAAACAGATTCTGATCTGTATCCACATCCGTACCTACTACCCAGACTCCCTGCTCTTTCAGACGATCAATGGTCTGACCTAGGTTAGTGACCCGCGCAACCGGAACATATTCCACGGCACCTGCTGATGTTTTGGAGACGGTAGCAGTAATCTGAGCCGAACGGCGTTTAGGTACGATTACTCCATGCACTCCAGTACAATCTGCTGTCCGCAGAATGGATCCCAGGTTATGCGGATCTTCAATCTCATCCAGTAAAATCAAGAATGCAGGTTCTCCTTTGGCTTCAGCTGCAGCCAGCAGATCATCTACCTCGACATAGGCAAAAGGTGCCGCTTGAGCAACTACCCCCTGATGTTGAACTCCAGGCGCAAGTTGATCCAGCTTACGCTTGTCCACATGCTGAATGACAATCCCCGCTTTACGTGCTTCAGCGACGATTGGTGCGGTCAGATGCTTCTGGGCCGTTTCTGCAATCCATATTTTATTTAAGGTACGACCTGCACGAAGGGCCTCAAGCACTGAATGCTTCCCAGCCAATATTTCCTCTTCTGTCTTCAAATCTTCTTCCATGTTCACTTCTCCTATTCTCTATTTCGCAAAAGCCTTATCAAGGCTGTTTCAACATAAACTGTATGCCACTGTTCACAATTTCTTGTATTCTCTCCTGTTGACCTGTGTAGTATAAGTAACCTATCAGACACTCAAAAGCAGTAGCATGACGGTATTCAAGCACATCTGCATTCTTAGGAATACTTCCCGATTTAGCATTTCTCCCCTGACGGGCGACATCTTTTTCCTCTTCTGTGAGACTTGACTCCAAAAATCCAAGTATTGCACTCTGCGCCTTAGCGGATACAAGTCCTGTAGCAGAGCGATGCAAATGGTTTGGGCGCAAATTCGGAAGAGATACTAAATACTGGCGAACTGACACTTCGTAAATGGCATCTCCTACATAGGCAAGCACAATTGGCGAGAGGAGTCGCGCAGGTTTGGAAGGCTCGTAAGGAAACCACCCGTTCTGAAACTTGCGTTCCTCACTCATTTACGCCGCCACCGCATTCCTTGCGGAGTATCCTCAAGCAATATGCCCAAGCGCCCTAATTCATCACGAATCTCATCGGACCGGCTCCAATTCTTATTCTTACGCGCTTCAACCCGCTCCGCGATCAATCTTTCAACTTCTTCACTCGCGATCTCTTCTTCTTCATGCTCAGGTGTCAAACGCAGCACAGCATTCATTTCCCCAAAAGCTTGCAGCAGCGCAGCAAAATCAGCAGGGGCTGCTTCACTATTCGCAAGGGTATGGTTTGCAAGACTCACCCAATCAAACATAGCGGTAATCGCATCAGGGGTATTAAAGTCATCCTGCATTCTAGCATGAAAATTGGCCACAATAGCAGATAACTTATCATTAATCTCTAAGCTGACCTCACCCTGAGCACCTTCAGCAGCAAGTTCAAGACGATGCTTAACGTTACTTTCTGCAAGTGAGATACGTTCTACGCTCTTTTCAGCTGAAGTCATTGAATCCACCGAGAAGTTCAACGGATTACGATAATGGGTCGACAGCATGAAATAACGAATAGTCCCAGCTTTAAATTGCCCACGGATATCTTTCACAAGCCAACCGTTACCCAATGATTTCGACATTTTTTCATCACCGATGTTGATAAATCCATTGTGCATCCAGTAATTAGAGAGTGGCTTACCCGTCAGAGCTTCTGTCTGAGCGCATTCGCATTCATGATGCGGGAACTGCAAATCTTGTCCACCCCCGTGGATGTCCATCGTATCCCCCAAGAACTCTCTTGCCATGGCCGAGCATTCAATATGCCAGCCAGGGCGTCCATTTCCCCATGGGCTCTGCCAGTACACTTCACCTGGTTTTGCTGCTTTCCACAGCACAAAGTCCTCAGGTTTCTCTTTCCGTGAGTCTACCTCCACGCGAATACCAAACTGTAATTCATCCAGATTCTGACGGGACAGTTTACCGTAGTCTTCAAATTTGGAAGTGCGGTAGTATACATCGCCACCACTCTCGTAGGCATACCCTTTTTCCTCAAGCTCTTTAATGAATTCAATGATCAGCTCCATGCTTTCTGTTACCCGCGGATTCAATGTTGCCGGCTTTACTCCAAGCCCTTCAAGATCCTCACGATAAGCATTAATGAAAATCTCAGCAACCTCTGCTACGGAAGTGTTCATTTCTTCTGCTTTGCGTATCAGTTTATCATCTACATCTGTGAAGTTCGTAACATACCGTACCTCATTGCCGAGTTGCTCCAAATAATTCCGGACCATATCAAAGACAATAATAGGCCTAGCATTTCCGATATGCATATATCCGTAAACGGTTGGACCACATACATACATTTTCACCTTGCCCGACTCTTGAGGCACAAACTGCTCCTTACTGCGTGTCATTGTGTTGTAAATTTGTAAAGCCATCCTATTCCAACCCTTTCTTTTGTCCCGATTCCTTAAGTACCGGATATGCTTAAATTTCGTAATCACCAATGTACTGCTGAGTTTCGACTAGCCGCTGCGCGGTCTTTTGCTTATCTTCTCCGCCAAGCTTCTCTCTGATCTCTTCGATCTCTTTTTGCAGAAATCGAAGTGAATCTACAAGCGGGTCTGGCATCTTGGTATGATCCAAGCGATCGGATACACGTTCACCGTTACGTTTTACTACACGGCCCGGATTTCCTACTACCGTACTATTATTTGGGACTTCACGCAGTACAACCGCATTCGAACCTATATTTGAATTGTCACCGATACGAAACGATCCTAATACCTTCGCACCAGAACCAATAACTACATTGTTGCCAACTGTGGGATGGCGCTTACCTTTTTCTTTCCCTGTCCCCCCGAGTGTAACCCCTTGATAGATAATAACATCATCACCGATTTCACAGGTTTCTCCAATAACAATCCCCATACCATGGTCGATAAACAGCCTATTTCCGATGACAGCTCCGGGATGGATTTCAACACCGGTCATAAATCTACTAAACTGTGAGACCATACGGGCCATTGTATACCAGCGGCGTTTGAAAAAAGAATGGGCAATCCGGTGACCCCAAATGGCGTGCAACCCTGCATATGTGAAGACAACCTCGAACCAGCTGCGGGCTGCGGGATCGTTATCAAATACCGCCCGAATGTCCGACTTAATATGCTTAAACATCACGGTTCCTCTCTTCTTGACTCCCCCATCTCCTGTTTACAGGTACACAAGGAAGGTATTGTCTCCAATCCATCATTCTTATCATACATATGCTGTGGGTGTTTGCTTGGTTTGTTATATTAGAAAAGATACCCCGAAACAAAAAAAGCCCCTGCAGCATAAAGCTGCAGAGACGTTTAACCGCGGTTCCACTCTGCTTGAACGAATCAAACAGACTGCTGTTGTTACCATCGGCAGAGTTCCTTCGTTCCACTTGGCATCATTAACGGCGATGTACCCGGCGCGATCTAACGAGCCTTTAGGATCGTTCAACCGTGCAGCTCACAGGCGCATGTTCTGCCCCGGACAAATGAATAACTCCCAGCCCGAAAGGGTATCCCTTTCTCGGTTATTCTCTCTGGCAATTGCCTTTATGGACGTACTTCTCCTGATCACAGCTATTATCATATGGTTCTATCTTAGCGTAAAAGCTAAGGGACTGACAAGAGGCTTAATGATAAGTAATACTACCTTAAGCTCCTTTAATTTGTGATTTCAAACGTTCGATGACACGGTTTTGGCCGAGCAAAGCAATCGTTATATTAAGATCACGTCCGTGCGTTTGTCCGGTTAAAGCCACACGTATCGGCATAAAGAGCGCTTTGCCTTTGTGCCCTGTTTCTTTCTGCACTTCCTTGATCAGTACAGCCATATTACTAGCGCTGAAATCCTGACAAGCTTCAACCTTAGCTAGAAAAGCAGACAAAACTTCAGGCACTTGGCTTTCCGCCAGAACCTGCGCCGCTTCTGTTTCTAACTCCAAATGGCTGCGGAAGAATAGTTCAGATAGCTCTACGATATCGGAGGCAGAGGTCATCTGCTCTTGATACAGTGCTACAAGGCTTTCTGCCCATGCCTGCTGCTCATCATTCAGCTCAGCCGGTATTTTTCCCGCTTTTTGCAGATGTGGAATCGCTAATGCCGAGATCCGTTTAGGATCAGCATGCTTAATATAGTGATTATTTAGATGCGCCAGCTTGTGCTTATCGAATACAGCCGGACTTTTGGACAAACGGTCCGCATCAAAAATAGAAATAAGTTCTTCTTTACTGAAGATCTCCTCTTCTCCCTCTGGCGACCAGCCCAGTAGAGAAATGAAGTTAACCAAAGCCTCAGGCAAGTAACCCAATTCATCATATTGCTCAATAAATGTAATTACAGATTGATCCCGCTTGCTAAGTTTCTTATGGTTGTCACCGACAATCAGTGTCATATGACCAAATATTGGGGGGTTCCAACCAAGAGCCTCATAGATCATAAGCTGACGTGGTGTGTTGGAAATATGATCTTCCCCACGTAGTACATGGGTGATAGCCATCAAATAATCATCAACAGCTACCGCAAAGTTATAGGTCGGAATTCCGTCCTTCTTCACGATAACAAAATCACCCATTTCTTTCGTATCAAAAGAAATAGTACCTTTTACGATATCATCGAACGTGTACGTACGATCTTCTGGTACACGGAAGCGAATGCTAGCTACTCGTCCCTCAGCTTCAAAGGCAAGGCGTTGTTCTTCCGTCAAATCACGGTGTTTGCCGGAATATCGAGGGGTTTCTCCACGTGCAGTCTGTTCTTCACGTTCTGCTTCCAGTTCTTCCTCTGTGCAGTAGCAGCGGTAAGCCAAACCTTTATCCAGCAAATCCTGCCAATATACACGATATAGGTCAAGACGTTCAGTCTGGCGGTAAGGTCCGTACTCTCCGCCAACATCAACACTCTCATCCCAATCCATGCCTAGCCATTTCAAATACTTAAGCTGGCTCTCTTCGCCGCCTGCGACATTGCGCTTCACGTCTGTATCTTCAATTCTGATGATGAACTTACCGCCTTGATTACGGGCGAACAGATAGTTAAACAGCGCCGTTCTGGCGTTACCTATATGTAAATGTCCCGTAGGGCTCGGTGCATAACGCACCCGGACTTGATCCGTCATTATATTCCCTCCGCTTCATATGGTTAAAACTTAGATTTGCTACTTAGACCATCTCAAGATGATATCACATCTTGGAGTAGACAGACAATAGATTGTGCGGCAATTCCTTCGCCACGACCGGCAAAACCAAGCTGTTCAGTAGTCGTAGCTTTAACGTTCACCTTGGACGGGTCCGCGTGAAGCGCACGAGCGATAATCTCCGTCATTTGTGGAATGTACGGCGCCATCTTTGGTTTTTGGGCAATAATCGTTGAATCGATATTCCCAAGCTTATACCCTCGCTCGCTAGCAAGTGCCCACACTTGTTCTAATAATTTCAAGCTATCCGCGTCCTTAAACGCTGGATCTGTGTCCGGAAAATGTCTGCCAATATCACCAAGCCCTAGTGCGCCTAGAATCGCGTCACTTACTGCGTGCAGCAGCACATCAGCATCGGAATGTCCTACTAATCCTTTTTCATAAGGAATCGTAACGCCTCCAATAATACAAGGCCTTCCCTCAACCAGTTGATGTACATCAAATCCTTGTCCTACAGCGATCATGATTGTCCCTCTCCCCTGTTTCTTTCTGTGAATTCTGCAAAATCCAAATCATCTGGCGTCGTAATCTTAATATTTCTGTAGCTTCCCTCTACCACAGAAACCGGAATACTAGCACGCTCTGCCAAGCTGGAATCATCAGTACCTAGAAATCCATCCCGCTCCGCGGCCGCATAGGCATCCAGCAATTCAGAAAGACGAAAAGTCTGCGGGGTTTGAATCGCCCACAGACTTCGCCGATCCGGCGTAGACAGTACTCTACCTTCGTTATCTACCTGTTTGATCGTATCTTTGACGGGTACAGCAAGAACTGAAGCGCCGATCTGCTTCGCTCGCTCGTAACATGCCTCAATTTCATTCGGCTGCACAAACGGACGAACACCATCATGTACCATTACCCACTGTGTCGTAAGTTTCAACAATCCTTTATGTACGGAATGCTGACGCTCAGATCCACCAGCCACTATAGCCTTAACCTTGTCCAGCTTATAGAGCTGTATCCATTCCCGGCAACGATCAATATCTTCCTTACCGGTTACGAGCACGATTTCGGAAATCAAGTCATGCTGCTGAAATACTTCCAGCGTATGAACGATTACTGGTTTACCCTGTAGTAACAGATATTGCTTGCTCTCTACAGTCCCCATTCGCGTTCCTCTGCCTGCCGCCACAATGACGACGCCCACACTGTTTGACATTACTCAGGCTCCTGTCTTTCACGTATATTCCCATCATAACGTGTTTGGCGGGCATTTCCAACCCATAGGACATTTGCCGTGCACTTTATCTACGCCTATTGTGCTTTTTCCAGCAGCTTTGGCTTCGCAAATATCATCCGTCCAGCTGAAGTTTGAAGCACACTCGTGACGAGAACCTCCATCGTGGTTCCGATGTATTCCCGTCCGCCTTCCACAACGATCATTGTTCCATCGTCTAAATAGGCTACCCCTTGTCCATGCTCTTTACCATCCTTAATGACCTGAACTACGATTTCCTCACCAGGCAACACTACGGGCTTCACGGCATTCGCAAGATCATTAATATTCAGGACTGAGACTCCCTGTAATTCGCAAACCTTATTCAAGTTGAAGTCATTAGTAACTACTTTACCTCGCAGTACCTTCGCTAACTTCACCAGCTTACTATCCACCTCAGAGATTTCTTCAAAATCTCCCTCGTAGATTAACACCTTCACATCGAGCTCTTTTTGGATTTTATTGAGAATATCAAGTCCCCGCCGTCCGCGATTCCGTTTCAGTAGATCCGAAGAATCTGCGATATGCTGGAGTTCCTCAAGCACAAATTCCGGTATGACAATCGTTCCTTCAATAAATCCGGTTTTGCAAATATCAGCGATCCGACCATCAATAATAACGCTTGTATCGAGGATTTTATGTTCCTCCAGCCCACGACCTTCCGGCTCAGCCGCTTGCCCCCAGCGTCCAGTTGTCCAAAGTGCAGCTAGTTCCTCTTTTTTCTCCAGACCGATCCGCAGCCCCATATATCCAAAAGCTAACGTAACGGGTACCTGCAGCAACTGCCCAGCTTTTCCAAGCCAAATCATTGCAGGATATAACAGAAGAGATAGCAAAAGCCCCCCTGTAAGCCCAGCTGCACCTGCAGCTAATTCATTCATTGGTATACGCGAACAGTACAGAACCGCCTCCCGCAGTTTTGAACCTCCCCATTCCGCGCATAAAGACCCCGCAAACAAAAAAATAATGGCACCCAGCACCGTAAACAAAATGCTTCCCTCTACAGGTAAACTTTCACTCAGCTTTTCCATCCCCTTAGGGAATCCTCTTTCAAGCGCATGGTATAGCGAAAAACCAGACCAAGCACCACATATTAAAGCAAAAGACAATATCACTTTTTTCCACATAACCTAACGCACCTCCTTTTTATTCATCCTTAAATGATCAATACCTCACCAGTATGTTCCAATTTTCAAGACGATAAACTTGGGATAGCGCTGGAATTGCAAAAAGGCTTTGCCATCCCCTAAGGACGACAAAGCCTCTAGCTATAATTATATTAGTTCAACCTTACTACAAGACTGCCTTAACCGTTCTTCGAGTGATACACTTTATCTTCAGAACGTCTTCTACGACGGTGACGGCGTCTGGCTGTCAATCGATCAATGTTTTGTTTAAAACCATATAACGCGTAAATCCCAAGTAAGACGAAGATTAGCTTAGCAATTTGTTCAGGGAACACAACAGCAACAGCCACCGCAACAACAATGACTACTGGCGCTCCGACAACCACTTTTTTAGGTAATCCAACCTTCTTAAAATTAGGATATTTAACAGTGCTGACCATCAAATATGATAAAAGCAATGTAGCCACGATCATAAATGGAGCGGAAACATCTTTATTAAAAAGAGCTAATGTGGCAAGTACACCACCAGCAGCAGGAATTGGCAATCCGATGAAATAACCAGGAACTCCTGGATGAACATTAAAGCGAGCTAGGCGCAATGCACCAAACACCGGGAAAATTGCAGTTACTGTCCAGGCTAATGCAGAATTTAAATCATGCAGGCTTGAGACGTACATAATAACAGCAGGTGCTACTCCAAAAGAAACGACATCAGACAAAGAGTCCAGTTCCTTACCAAATTCACTCTCACATTTAAGTGCACGAGCAACTCGGCCATCTAATCCGTCTAACAGCATAGCAATAATAACCATGATAGCGGCCATGCTAACTTTACCGTCAAAAGCCATCATGATACCAAACATTCCGAGCATCAAGTTACCTATGGTAAAAAGACTCGGAATTGATTTTTGTATCATTTCTTCACCTCAATTTTCTCACATTGGCCTTAAACAGCTCCAATATTACGTGATTGTATGTTATTTACATTTGCCTGTCAATAAGAACTTGCTTCTGTAAACGTTTGAGCCCATCCTGAATATTACGAGCCCGCACCTCCCCAATTCCGTCCACTTCATCCAGTTCAGCTATGCTTGCAGACATCAAATTAGGCAGCATTTCAAACCGCTCCACCAGATTATGAATGATCACATTTGGAAGCCGCGGAATCTTATTAAGCAGGCGATATCCACGCGGAGTAACCACCTCTTCAGAAGAAATTGCCGTAGAAGAGTAGCCCAACAATCGAGCAATATGGTTGTCATCCATTAGGTCATCATCACTAATACGTTTGAGACCGGCAATAATTTCACGAATTTTATCTTCTTGCTCTTCCTTAGCATAGTCTCTGTATAGGAGCCATGCTTCTTCCTCTGTATTTCCAACCAGTTCTTCCATCTGCATGCTGATTAAGCGCCCTTCGTTGCCTAGTTCATTTATATATCGTTTAATCTCCATTTTTATGCGTAAAACCATCTCTACCCGCTGAATCACTCCGACCACTTCGGCCACGGTTACGATTCCCTCATACTCCGAAGCAGACAAATTCGTCAGTCCTTGTGTAAGAACCGCTTTGTACTTTTCGAGGGTCTGAATCGCTTGATTAGCTTTAGCCAAGATAGCTCCGATTTCTTTTAACGCATACCGAATGGAACCTTGATACAGGGTAATGATATTGCGGCGCTGTGAAATAGAAACCACCAGTTTACCTGTTTGCTTCGCTACGCGCTCGGCGGTCCGGTGACGAATGCCTGTCTCGATGGAAGAGATGGACGAATCCGGAATTAGCTGTGTATTTGCATACAAAATGCGTTTCAAATCCTCACTAAGAATAATGGCACCGTCCATTTTGGCAAGCTCATATAAATAATTGGGCGAAAAATCGCAGTTAATGGAGAATCCCCCATCCACTACCTCCATCACCTCAGGACTATATCCAACGACGATTAGTGCTCCCGTCTTAGCGCGCAGCACATTCTCAAGACCTTCCCGAAAGGGTGTCCCCGGTGCCGCCAGTCTGAGCAGATCATTCATATTCTCTAATTGGTTATATTCTTTCATAATCCCTGTGCCCCCTAATCTAACGCGACCGATAGTGCATCTGCTACGGTACTGACGCCAATAATCTGGATATCTTGCGGGTGCTTCCAGCCTTTCAAACTTTTCTCTGGCATGATCACCCGCCGGAAGCCTAGCTTCGCGGCCTCCTTCACACGCATTTCCGCGCGCGAAACACCTCTTACTTCACCTGTAAGTCCTACTTCACCGAAGAAAACATCGTAAGGTTTTGTTGAAATATCACGAAAGCTGGAAGCGATACTAATAGCTACTGCTAAATCAATTGCCGGTTCATCCAGCTTTACTCCTCCAGCTACATTAAGGTAAGCATCCTGATTTTGCAGGAACATGCCCATCCGCTTCTCCAGTACAGCGATAATGAGTGCCATCCGCTGGTGATCCATACCTGTGCACATCCGGCGAGGGGAGGGGAAATGAGTGGCAGCGACAAGAGCCTGAAGCTCAACAAGCACCGGTCTAGTCCCTTCCATACTGGCCACAACTGTAGATCCGGCTACGCCGAGTGGACGCTCCGACAAAAAGAGCTCTGATGGATTTTCTACTTCGGTTAGACCCACTTCACCCATTTCGAAAATGCCGATTTCATTCGTTGAACCGAAGCGGTTCTTTACAGCCCGCAGGAGTCTATACGTATGATGCCGCTCTCCCTCAAAATACAGCACACAATCCACCATATGTTCAAGCATCCGTGGGCCTGCAATAGCGCCTTCCTTAGTGACATGCCCAACGAGAACTGTAGCAATTCCCCGAATCTTAGCGATACGCATAAATCTTGTCGTACATTCCCGAACCTGGGTCACACTGCCTGGCGCACTAGTTACTTCTGGCATAAATACAGTCTGAATCGAATCGATAACAAGAAATTGCGGCTGAATTTGTTCAATCGCTTCTTCTATGCTTTCCATATTCGTCTCACATAGTACATATAGCTCAGCTGACAACGCCCCGAGGCGATCCGCACGCAGCTTAGTTTGCCTTACCGATTCTTCGCCCGAAATGTACAGTACTCGCAATCCCTGAGTTGTCAGAGCATGCGACGTCTGTAATAAGAGCGTAGATTTACCGATTCCTGGGTCTCCCCCTACTAGTACCAGCGATCCTGGCACGATCCCCCCACCGAGAACACGGTTAAGCTCACCTATACCTGTCAGTATGCGCGGTTCCTTGTCACTTTCTATACTTATGATCGATTGTGCCTTTTCTTTACTATGAAAAATAGGGGCATTCATTCCCTGTGTTTTGACTACGCTTTCTGTTTCCTCCACCATGGAGTTCCAAGCTTGGCACCCGGGACATTTTCCGAACCATTTTGGTGATTCGTATCCACAGTCGGTGCAGAAAAATTTAGTTTTTGGTTTAGCCATTTGTTCTCCTTACGGTTCCGAACTTTTAAATTGCGGATATTTTCTTCTAATGAAAGTTTACCATTTCTGCCCCTTTAACGAAAGGTCATTCGGAATTTGTACTAAATGTATATTTTTAAGTGATAAATTTATATTAAAAAAGCTTCCGCCCCTCTATAAACTGAGGAGCGGAAGCTTTTTTTATTCCATTTTTTTATTCGGATTCTACTTCTTTTTCAAGCAATGGCGCTACAGGAGCATCCACTTTATTCACTACAAGTTCTCCGCCAACTTCATCAATGTTGAGCGAATCACCCTTTTGGATATTTCCTCGGAGCAATTCCTCGGAAAGACGGTCTTCAATATGCTTCTGAATCGCACGACGCAATGGACGTGCACCAAAGGCTGGGTCGTAGCCTTCCTTAGCCAGGAAAGCCTTCGCCGCATCCGTGAGTACGAAATCAACATCATATTCACGCAGTCGCTTGCGCAGCTCATCAGACATCAACGTAACGATTTCAGCAATATGCTTCTCATCAAGGGAGTGGAAGACGATGATTTCGTCAATCCGGTTCAAGAACTCTGGACGGAAGCTCTTCTTCAGCTCTTCCATAACCTTGCCCTTCATATTACCGTATTCTGCTCCAGCATCTTGCACAGCTGTGAATCCAAGTGTCGAATTCTTCTTGATCGCTTGTGCGCCTACGTTAGAAGTCAGAATAATTAATGTATTACGGAAATCGACTACCCGTCCTTTAGAGTCAGTTAATCGACCATCTTCAAGTACTTGCAGCAAAATGTTGAATACTTCTGGGTGCGCTTTTTCAATTTCATCAAGCAGCACTACAGAATAAGGTTTACGGCGTACCTTCTCGGTTAATTGGCCGCCTTCTTCATAGCCAACATATCCAGGAGGAGCTCCGACTAAGCGGGACGTGGAGTGCTTCTCCATGTATTCCGACATATCAATACGGATGACCGCATTCTCATCGCCGAACATGGCTTCAGCCAATGCACGAGCCAACTCAGTTTTACCTACACCTGTAGGACCGAGGAAGATAAAGGAACCCATTGGGCGTTTCGGATCTTTAAGACCCGCACGCGCACGGCGCAGTGCCCGGCTAACTGCCTTAACAGCTTCGTCCTGACCGATCACTCGTTCATGCAGTAAAGCCTCCATGTTAAGTAGACGGTCGGTCTCCTCTTCCTTCAGCTTGCTTACAGGTATACCCGTCCAGCTAGCTACAACCTGTGCAATGTCTTCAGGTGTAACCTCTGAATCCGTGCGACCCTGTTTTTCTTTCCATTGATTCTTTGTCGTATCGAGTTCTTCACGGATTTTTTGCTCTGTATCACGCAAGGCCGCCGCTTTTTCAAACTCTTGACTCTGCACTGCGGAATCCTTCTCCTTGCGGATATCATCCAAGCGCATTTCAAGTTCCTTCAGATTTGGCGGGATGGTGTAAGAATGAAGCCTTACTTTAGATCCTGCTTCATCGATAAGGTCAATCGCTTTATCTGGCAAGAAACGGTCCGGGATGTAACGGTCGGACAACTTCACTGCTTCCACAATAGCTTCATCCGTAATCTTCACACGGTGATGCGCTTCATAACGGTCGCGAAGTCCGAAAAGAATTTGGACCGCTTCCTCAGGAGACGGCTGATCCACCGTGATCGGTTGGAAACGTCGCTCGAGTGCTGCATCTTTTTCAATATATTTACGATATTCGTCAAGCGTAGTCGCACCAATGCACTGAAGTTCTCCACGGGCTAACGCCGGTTTCAGAATGTTAGATGCGTCAATCGCACCTTCCGCGCCACCAGCACCGATTAGCGTATGAAGCTCATCGATAAAGAGCACGATATTACCTGCTTGGCGAATCTCATCCATAATTTTCTTGAGGCGGTCTTCAAACTCACCGCGATATTTTGTTCCAGCCACTACTGAGCCCATGTCGAGCGTCATGACGCGTTTGTCGCGAAGTGTTTCTGGGATTTCATTATTGATAATCTTTTGTGCAAGTCCTTCAGCGATAGCTGTTTTACCAACACCAGGTTCACCGATCAGTACCGGGTTATTCTTAGTCCGGCGACTCAGTACCTGAATAACACGTTCAATTTCCTTACTACGGCCGATAACTGGGTCTAGATTGCCTTCCTTAGCATAAGCGGTCAAATCGCGCGCAAGACCATCTAGGGTCGGTGTGCTGACGTTAGCCGGAGTCCCGCTATGACTAGAGGCAGCCTCGCTGCTTCCCAGGAGCTGAAGCACTTGTTGACGAGCTTTGTTCAAGCTGATGCCGAGGTTATTAAGCACACGAGCCGCGACACCTTCCCCTTCACGGATAAGTCCAAGCAAAATATGCTCAGTGCCAACATACGTATGACCCAATTTGCGGGCTTCGTCCATCGACAGCTCAATCACTTTTTTAGCGCGAGGAGTATAAGCAATGTTCGTAGGCTGTTCTTGACCTCTGCCAATCAATGTCTCCACTTCGTCCTGGATTTTTTCAAGACCTAGCCCTAAAGCTATTAATGCCTTAGCAGCAATGCCGTCTCCTTCACGAATAAGTCCGAGCAAAATATGTTCTGTACCAATATTGTTGTGTCCTAAACGAACAGCTTCTTCCTGCGCCAGCGCTAGCACTTTTTGTGCGCGTTCCGTAAATCTTCCAAACATCATATCTCCTGCACCTCCATGAATAGTAAATATCTATATTAATGTTGTGTTCCCAATGTCTCTCGGAGCAGTTTTGCCCGATACATATCTCGTTCAGTGGCGTTCAGCTCATCGCCGAACATCTTCTGCAGAAATCCTGGCTGTGTCTTAACGTTAAGTTCATTAAGCACTGAAATCGAAAGGCCTTCCAGAATGCCAAGGTCAACTCCAAGTCTCACATCAGACAGGCGTTGAGCAGATTCTTTAAGCTCCATAAGAGCTGCATAACATAAGATTCCGTAAGAACGCTTCACTCGGTCTGTTATTCTCAACGCGGAATCAACAAGCAACCGTTCACGTGCATTTCGCTCATGCTCTATAATCTGGGTAACTACACTGTGAAGGTTCTCTATAATTTCACTTTCCGTTTGACCGAGAGTGATCTGATTAGAAATTTGAAAGATGTTCCCTACTGCTTCGCTACCCTCACCGTAAATTCCTCTTACAGTCAATCCCACTTGGTTCACTGCAGACAATATGCGGTTGATCTGATGAGTCATTACAAGCGCTGGCAGATGCAGCATTACCGAGGCACGAAGCCCAGTACCCACATTGGTGGGGCAACTAGTCAAATATCCCCTTTTATCATCAAAAGCGTAATTGACAGCTGCCTCGAATATATCATCAATCGCCGTCGCACGTTCCCATGCTTCTCTGACCTGAAGACCAGGAAACAGACATTGGATTCGCAGATGGTCCTCTTCGTTAATCATGATGCTGACCGACTCATCTTCATTTAATAAGACAGCCGCACTGCGCGAATCATTAGCCAAGTTAGGACTGATTAGATGCTTCTCAACCAGTACCTTTTTGTCCAGTTCATTCACTTCATCAAGCTTTAGGAGTTGAAAAGATCCGAAATCTGCAGCTGCTTCCTCATGAAACACAGGAGCCAGTAGCTCTAACACTTCTTCCGATTGCTCTAAGGAAGCCAGCATTGGGAACGGAAGATGCTCTAGATTACGGGCAATACGCATACGACTGCTAATTACAATCTCGGAGTGACTACCTCCAGAACGCATCCAATCACTAAGCGCTTGTTCAGTAAATCGGAGACTTGACATGTCATATCCCCCCTATATATCAAAGACTTTACTCTTGTGCTATTTCTTTTTCAAGTTTACGAATCTGATCTCGCAGCTCCGCTGCTTTCTCGAATTCCTCTTGTGTAATACTTTGCTGTAATTCCTGCTTGAGTTCATCAATTTGGCGTCTAAATACAATCTGAGCTCCTGCACGTTTCGGAATCTTACCTACATGTGAAGTACTGCCATGCACTCGCTTAAAAAGCGGGTCCAGTGCACTGTTAAAATACTCATAACAGGAGCTACAGCCAAAACGGCCTAATTTGCTAAACTGGGAGTACGTCATCCCACAATTCTCACACTGCAGACTCTGCGTAGTCTTCGTTGCAGCCGACTTCTCCTTGCCGGCACCTTCAAGATCAAGCAGACCTGAGAGCAGACTGTGGATAGAGAATCCTCCAGCCGTTCCGGGAATGAGTTCACCCTTCTCCCGTGCACAGCTCTCGCAGATATGAAACTCTGTCTTCTCTCCATTCACGATCTTAGTGAAGTGGAGTGTTGCCGGCTTGACGCCACATTCCTGGCATTGCATAAGCGAAAGCCCCTCCCTTATGGTTGACAATTATTTGCCTAACAAAGAGATTAACATCGCCTTCATAATCTTGGCACGAATCTCATCCCGGTATGGAATCTTAACCGTTAGGCATTCCCGAGAAACAGCAGCGCGCATAAGGCACGCTTCACGCTTACTTAGAAAACCAGCTTCCTCCAGCTGATAAATCAGCCCTTCAGCAGCGTTCTGATCAATCCCGCCACCTATAGTATGGTTTAAATGGGCATGCAGTGCCACGTTTGGTGGTAATTCAAAACGTTGAATACGAATATATCCCCCGCCACCCCGCTTACTTTCCACCACATAACCTTTTTCCAGAGTAAAGCGTGTACTGATGACATAATTGATCTGTGACGGTACGCATGAGAACTGGTCCGCCAGGTCATTTCGCTGGATTTCCACCGTACCTTCGGGACTTTCATGCAAAATATTCTTCAGATATTGTTCGATAATATCAGAGATATTGCGCATCACTCATCCTCCAGTGCTTGAATCTTTATAATACCGATTGCAACTTGCATTCATAATGACAATGGTCTTTAATTGAACTTAAACATTTGTGGATAATCCCACGCGTTCAAAGGATCGGATCGCTGTCATTAAGCTTCGTTGACTTTGACTTTCTTTGACTTTTTAATATTATAACATATTCTGTGCTAATTCCAAGTGGATTCTCTTATTTTTCACTTTTTTCAGCGAATGTATTCGGAAATAAAGAACTCTCCCAACTTCTTTCGAAGGGGAGAGCCTAATTTTTGTCAAGAATAAACGTCTTCGTTGTCCTTATTAGGACGATAAGCGTTTATGCGAGAAATATAACGATAATGTATAGCGTTGAACTTATGCTTTCTTATATTTTAAAAATGATCAAATAAAGCTGTCTGTGCTTGTGGAATAATTTCTTCAAACCATTCCACTGCTGCTGCGTGGCCAGAGACACTTCCATAACGAGCCATCTCTGTTGGTCGTTTGTATCCAAGCATCAAGGCCGTCAATGTGCCTATATCACAGTTTAAGTCTGCTTCCGCCCGTTCCCCTTCCACTCGTGTCAAAGTAGCCGATCCCTCATTAGAGATGTTCCATGCCCACAATCCATCATTCCAAGGTGCATACTTATCTTCGATATATATAAGCTGCTTCTTTTGACTACTGTTTCCTCTGAAGGCGTATGTTTCAATGAATGACTTGACATTAACAATCCGCCCCATAAAATAAGGATAATTCTCTTGTTCTATACGTGGATCTGGCAGCAAGAAGGGTAACATGTCATCCGAAGGCACCAGCTTTAAGGATGCACCGGTCACCATCGAATCATGGTTCGCAAGAAATGTCCACAGCCCCTGCCGAGCTTGTTCATTCAAAAAAACAAATTCATCAATGACCAGTTCTCTGTTCTCTATCTTATACAGCACATATCCCTCTGGTTCACCACTCTTGGAGTAAAATACTGCACTCTTTCCTTCATCTTCTAGAACAGAGTTCTCCCACCAGTCCAAATCGCGCTTAAGTGTCCCGTTATAACTAACAGCGAATCGATTGTATAGGCTATCCAATACTTCGATATCTTTGATGTCCCGTTTAACCTTGCCCTCAACTTCAACCTTTTTGGGAAACTTCGCTACTGGAATAGAGTATTTCTTATATTCACAATAAACCTCCCAGCCAAATTTACGATAAAACGGAATCAGGAACGGGTGTAGAAAAGAGAGCGTTTGACCTGCCTCATTCATCGTATGCAGCGCATGAGACAAAAGATTTGCCACATGCCCTTGTCTGCGGTTCTCTGGCCATGTAGCTACTCCTGCTATACCACCCATAGGTACCACTCTGCCCTGTATGTAGACTTGGAGAGGAATAATCGTCAATTTAGCTTCCAATGTTCCATCCTCAAAAGCACCCCATACCTGTTCAGCCTTGAATCTTTCCTTTGCACTTGCCCTTTTTTCACTAGGAAGCTTGTACTGAAAAGCATATTCTGACAAGTTCATGCTCGCATCAAATTCTTCTGAACGTAACTGTCTTATTACCACAAACTCACCTCATCCTTTATAAAATTACTTTTAGGATAAGTATAACAAGAGCGTCAATTGTGCGCTAATCTATTGCATTATTTATAACTTTATTTTCAGTTATCCACAGCTCTATGCAGGTTTAAAAATAGTCTTGAAATCTTGTCCTATCCAAGTTAAAATAGTTATCCACTTATCAATAGCTCTATCCACATAATTCTCGCTATATCCACAGCAACCCGTGTATTACTTAGGTTTTTTGTTGACAGATCCATATAAATATGTATTTAATCCACACTATTTAGGGATTATTTTTCTCTCAATCATCTATCCACATGTGCGTAACTTTTCTGCAAATTCAAAAGTTTATCCACAAGTTTTCCACAGTCTACAATAAACGCAAAAAAGCCACTGTCGATTACTCAACAGTGGTCTAATTGTGCTTGGCAA